>JAAEKY010000339.1 GCA_024227235.1 Desulfobacteraceae bacterium
CAATGCACCAAGACAAAGCCCGGCCCACAAGCATTTGATTAAAATCAAACTTCTTTTTTCATTAAATGTAACGCTGGCTGTCAAAATGACTGCGATCCAATATTTTGTTTTTTCAGCATAATCCAGACCTAACTCAATGTTCTGGGAATATAAAAGCCCAACCCAGGGTAAAACAATTAAAGGAATAACAGGCCGGAACCAAGGTTGTTTCACAATAGCTTTAACTTGACTGGGTTTAGTAGATAAGACCCAAACCAGGAAAGCAAGAGCGATAGACATCAAAGGGGGTGCTGTGCCGGTTGGGAGAAGAAAGAAGGTTAATGTAATAAAAATAAATAATAAATCATCAGATTTTATTTTAGAAAATTGATGTTTTAAGTTTTGCATATAATTATTAAATAATTAAACAGCTGATCCTTTTTCAATATAAGCATAGGCACTATGGTTGTGGATAGATTCAAAGTTCTCCGCACTGACGGAAAACCAGGTGATATTTTTATCATTTAATAATTTTTTGGCAACATCCCTTGCAATATCTTCCACAAATTTAGGGTTGTTATAGGCTTTTTCAGTAACAAATTTTTCATCTTCTCTTTTCAATACAGAAAAAATATCACATGAAGCTGCGGTTTCGACAAACGAAATAATGTCTTCAATCCAGATAAATTTTTCAAACCGTGTACTCACTAAAACTTCCCCTCGTTGATTATGAGCCCCATAATCACTAATTTCTTTAGAACACGGGCACACCGAAGTTACAGGGACAGCAACAGTAAGGATGATATCTGTATTCTTTTTCCCATTGGATGTGCCGATAATGGAGCAGGTATAATCCATTAAACCTGTTGATTTAGTTTCCGGCGATTGTTTTTCAATAAAATAAGGAAAAGTTATTTCAATATGAGAAGATTTAGCCCCAAGAATTTTCTTCATATCTTCAAGAATATTGGTTATTGATTCCAAAGAAACCTTCGTTCTAAATATATGCAGGATCTCTACAAACCTGCTCATATGAGTTCCCTTGCAATGATGCGGTAAGTCAACATACATGTTTATCTGTGCAACTGTGGATTGCAGTCCAGTTGTTTTATCTAAAACCTTAATCGGGTACTTCAGTCCCTTTATCCCCACCTTATCGATCGGGATGTTCCTGTAATCAGGTTGATTTTGAATATCTATCATTTTTCGTATCTAAAAGATAATCAGTTGCAACATTACTCATTGCACTGAATATATTGCCTTTTATATGTTTATTATGTTTATATAACTTCTCGAGCATATCTCTTATCTCGCCACGCTTCGTCCTATTTGCACTGGGACAATTACTTACAAACTCAGGCAGTTCAAACATCTTACCAAACAATGTAATATCTTTTTTCTCTACATATGATAAAGGCCTGATTATATCAAGAGCGCCATCAAAAAAAGATTGCCTGGGTTTCATTGTACCGATTCTTCCTGCATAAAAAATATTGATAAACAAGGTTTCAATAATATCATCTTTATTATGCCCCAAAGCGATCTTTTGGCACCCTTGCTCTTTTGCAATTTCAAAAAGTCTTTTTCTTCTGAGGCGGGAACAAAGAAAACAGGGATTTTCAGTGTTTTCTTTTGAGTGTGCAATCATGCCGTAATCTGTATATTCAACCTTTAAATTGCCATATGTATTATCGACAAATTGCGATAGCTCTTTTGCAAAAGAACCTTCAAATCCAGCATCAATGTGAACTGGCAAAATCTCAAAATTTACAGGTGCCCGGGTTTTCAATGAGAACAGCAGATTTAATAATACCTGACTATCCTTGCCGCCAGATAACCCAACAAGGATTTTTTCATCTTCCAAAATCATATCCCAGTCATGGATTGCTTTTCCAACTGCATGATCGATTCTTTTTTTCAGACTTGTTTTCAAACCTTTTAAAAAGCTATTCGTCTATTTCTTCTTTTTTTACAACCACTCTGTTTGCGGCAATCTCTCTCAAAACAGTTACGACATCTCCATTTTTGGTTGATTTTACCAACAAATCTGTCCCTTCTCTAACCTGCCTGACTCTCTTTGCAGCCAGGTGAACAAGGGTAAATCGATTATCTACATTTTTCAAACAATCTTCAATTGTAACTCTTGCCAAACCAACACCTCCAATATGTTTTAGAGAATATCTATTATCTCATAAATTCTTTTTCCACCGGGGGCCATTACTATGGCTTCATCTCCGGGTTGTTTACCAATGAGTGCACTGCCTAAGGGAGAAGATACAGATATTTTCCCTTTTTTGATATCTGCTTCATCAGGGCCGACAATCATATATTCTATTTCTTCTTGTGAATCCAGATTTTCAACAAGAACCCTACTTGCAAATCTTATAGAATCCTTTGATACAGTACTCGGATCAATTATTTTTGCACTGCCTATTTTATAACCGATTTCACCAATCCGGCCTTCTAAAAAGGACTGCCTTTCCTTTGCTGCATGATATTCAGCATTTTCAGACAGGTCACCATGGGCTCTGGCAACTTCAATCGCTTTGATATTTTCAGGGCGATCAATAGTTTTTAGCTTTTCAAGCTCTTTTTTTAAGGCTGCGTAGCCTTCTTTTGTAATGGGTATTTGCTCCAAAAAATTCACTCCATATAATTAAACTATTTTTTTAAATTCTTTTATCAATCCGGGTATCTTTGTTATCTTTTGACGATGGTTGAACAGATGCAGTCATTGAATAATATCCACAAAATAAATTCATTGCGGTAAATACATTGGGGAGGATATAAATACTTCTTTTAATATTCTGCTTTTGCATCATTTTTACCCCCCTCCTTTATTTCATGTACCCAATGATAGTAGATCCAGCTTTTGTCTTTTCTCCGACACTGACAGCAACATTAAAATCACAAGGCAAATATAAATCAAGCCGGGATCCAAACTGGATCATCCCGTATCGATCACCTTTTTTCAACATTTCTCCCTCTTTAACACAGTTAACAATCCTCCTGGCAACTAGCCCTGCTATCTGAACCACTGCAAAACTGACATCATTAACTGTCTTAATAATCAATGCATTTCTCTCATTATGAATGGATGCCTTATCAAAAGATGCATTCATAAACTTACCCGGATGATATTCAACCTTTTGAACGACCCCATCAAAAGGGACTCGATTCACATGCACATTAAATACGTTCATAAATATACTAATTTTTAAGCATGGACCGGATAAATATTGGCTTTCCTCCAGTTTTTCAACAATAATAACCCGCCCGTCAGCAGGAGAAATAAGACATTTCTCATCTTGAGGGAGTTTTCGATCAGGATCTCTAAAAAACCAGCACACGAATAAAGTCGCTGCAAAACAAATCCAAGCGAATACATTCCACTCAAAATAAAAAAGCATCCCCGTAATGAGAATGGTTATAAATATAAATTTAAGACCCGGTTGTGCAACAGGTAAAATTGCACGTGCAGGCCATTTTGAATTATCCATATTTTTTCCCGCAACTATAAACGTTAATAAATATCAAAATATGCTTGTTAAGTCAATATCCTTATTTTTCAACAAATTGTAATTGGGCGTCTGACTTTCTTATGTAAGTGGGGGTAAGAATATTTCCTGGTTGATTAGAAAAATTTTCTTTTGAATTTAAAGATCTGACCAATGCGGTTGCACTCACAAAATCATATGATTTATCACTAAACTTTGGGTTGTCAGCTTTTTGCTCAATAATTTCTCTGTATACTTTAGACCCTGAGCCAGCGAACAATGTGGCCTCTTTTGTCATTTTGATAGCATCCTGTGGGCTGACGACTCTTTCTTGGGTCTTTGATATCAAGCGGCCATGATCAAAATGGTAAATTGCACAATAAACTTCATTTCTTTTGGCATCCATCATGGCGCAGACAGGAATGGATGAATGAACGAATCGAAAGGCAATTCCGTCAAGGCTCGAAACGCCCATTGCAGGTCTTTGAATTGCATAAGCAATCCCCTTAATCACACTGATCCCAATTCGAAGGCCGGTAAAACTGCCTGGCCCCCTTGCCGCAACAAAGACTTCAATATCGTCAAGTGCCAAACCTGCTCGTTTTTCAAACATATGATCAATCATTTTTACGAGCCGCTTTGAATGCGTCTGTTTGGTGGCCCAATATTCTTCACAGATAAGGGTATTATCTTCAATGATTGCCAGACTGCAACCCTGTTCTGCAGTGCTCAGGGAAAGAAGTTTCAAGCTTTTTAAACCTTTTTTTGTTTTTACTTTTCTTCAAGCGCTATTTCAAGGACTTGCCTTATATCTCTAACACATGTGAACTTCATCTTCTTTTTAATAACCTTTGGCATATCATAAAGGTCTTTCTTATTTTTCTCTGGAATGATGATGTGTTCTATACCTGCTCTTAAGGCACCCAATGCTTTTTCTTTAAGTCCGCCAATGGGTAGCACCCGCCCTCTCAAAGAAATCTCACCTGTCATCCCCACCTTATTATTCACTTTACGCCCGGTAAATGCTGAAATTAATGCCGTTGCAATAGCAATTCCGGCAGACGGCCCATCCTTTGGAATAGCACCTGCAGGCACATGTATATGAATATCATTCGTATCAAGATCCTCTTTACTGATTTTAAATTTGTCAGCATTTGCTTTTGTATATGTAAAAGCTGCCCTGGCTGATTCCTGCATAACATCACCAATCTGACCTGTTACCAGTAGTTCCCCTTTTCCTTGATAGAGAGACACTTCTATATAAAGTTGTTCACCACCGACTTCAGTCCATGCAAGCCCTGTTGCCAGACCGACTTGACTTTCTTCCTGGTCAAGCTCCGAAACAAATTGTGGCGGTCCCAAATATTTTGTAAGATTCTGCTTGGTTATTGAGAATTTACCCTTCTTACCTTCTGCAATTTTCCTAGCAATCTTCCTGCAAATAGCATCCAGTTTTCTTTCAAGCCCCCTTAACCCCGCTTCCAATGTATACTCTGCAATAATAGACTCCATTGCCCCATTGCTGATATGGATGGATCTGCGGATCAGCCCATTATCTTTTAATTTTCTTGGGAAAAGATGCGTATTAGCAATCACTTTTTTCTCTTGCCGGGTATATCCTGTTATTCTTATCACCTCCATCCTGTCTAATAGTGCAGACGGGATTGTATCTGAAATATTGGCTGTTAGAATAAAAAGCACATTCGAAAGATCAAACGGCATATTCAGGTAATGATCTGAAAATTCAAAGTTCTGTTCAGGATCAAGGGCCTCTAAAAGGGCAGACGAAGGATCGCCCCTAAAATCATTTCCCAGCTTGTCGATCTCATCCAACATAAATACAGGATTGTTTGTTTTGCATTGCCTTAAGCCCTGTAATATTCTTCCTGGCATGGAACCGATATAGGTTCTCCTGTGCCCTCTAATTTCTGCTTCATCTCTAATACCACCCAAAGATACCCGATGGAATTTACGCTTCATCGCTTTAGCAATCGCTTGGCCTAGAGAAGTCTTCCCAACACCTGGAGGGCCCACAAAACAGATAATTTGGCCCCTTTTTTTAGGATTCAATTTCCGCACGCTCAAATATTCAAGAATCCTTTCTTTTACCTTATCTAAGCCAAAATGATTTTTGTCTAAGACTTCTTCTGATTTCGGAATATCAAGAAAATCTTTGGTTGCTTTGCTCCAGGGTAACTCAACAATACAATCAAGATACGTTCTGACAACTGAAGCTTCAGAAGAATCGGAATGCATTTGCTCAAGGCGTTTTAGCTGTTTTTTAGCTTCTTTTTCACAGTCTTTCGGCATTTTGCACTTTTTGATCTTTGCTTTAAATTCTCTTATTTCAGCAAGCTTTTCATCACTTTCACCCAATTCTCTATGAATGGCCTTTACTTGTTCTCTTAAATAATAATCCCTTTGATTTTTGGAAATCTCATCTTTTACATCTGTTTGAATTTTGGCCTGAACTGTTGAAAGATCCAGTTCTCTTGCCAAAAGATCATTCACCTTTTTCAACCGTTCGATCGCATCCGTAATCTCAAGCAAAATCTGTGCATCTTCAACTTTCAAATTCAAATTGGACGCAACAAGGTCAGCAAGCTTGCCAGGGGATTCAATGTGAGACAACAAATCTCCTACATCTCCTGAAAGTTCACCCTTTAAAGCCAATAATTTCTCACTGGCTTCTTTTACATTCCGCATTAAGGCTTCATCTTCGATATTCAGTTCTACTGGATCTGAATCTGTTAAAAATTCAATTTGAACTTTAAAGAATGTCCTTTTTTTAACATATTCCATTGCTTTTGCTTTAGCTATTCCCTGCACCAGGGCTTTGATCCTGCCATCAGGCAATTTGATCATCTTTTGAATTCTACCGACTGTGCCTATGGTATAGACATCGTCAATAGATGGGGTTTCCACTTCCGAATCTTTTTGTGCAGATAAAAATATATACCGCTCATATTCAACACTCTCTTCAACAGCCTTAATAGATTTTTCTCTTCCAACAAATAATGGCAATAGCATGTCAGTAAACACAACGACATCTCTTACCGGCATCATGGGCAGTATAGTCGGTATATCAGAGATGTTACTTTCTTTTTCAATAATTTCAATTAGATCATCAATATCTGCTTCAGCCATTTTTACTCCTTATATTCATATAAAAACACTGAATGAAAAATGTTTTAGCTGTTACTTTTGCATTCAGTGATTGACATTCATTATTCCACTCTTCATATTAGTGATCTTACAATAAAACATTTTTTTTGTTTTACAATATCCTTGCAAAAATATTTTTAACATTCAATAAAGATGAACAATATTTTTTTAACAAAAAAAGTGACATTAATGATGGTAGACTCTTTATTTTTTATAATTGTAATTATTTTTTTATTTGGCGCTTGTATTGGCAGTTTTTTAAACGTTTGTATTTACCGAATACCCCAAAGAAAATCCATAGTCACACCGGGTTCTTTTTGTCCAAATTGCAAAAATAATATCCCTTTTTATTGCAATATTCCTATCCTTAGTTATTTGCTTTTAATGGGTCGCTGCAAATTTTGTAAAAATAAAATATCTACAAGATACCCTCTTATAGAGGCACTTACTGGTATCTTTGCCATTTGTTTATTCTTTAAATTCGGGCTGACACCCGTCATGGGGTATTGGTTTGTTTTCATCAGTGTGTTGATTACCATCTCTTTTATTGATATCGATCATCAAATTATCCCTGATATTATATCTCTACCAGGCATTTTGATATTTTCCTCTTCTTTTTATTTCTTACCTGAAATGACCCTTAAAAGTGTTGTGATCGGTATTTTGACTGGCGGTGGCAGTTTGTATCTTGTTGCACTTTTTTATTATATGCTCAGAAAGCAGGAAGGCATGGGCGGCGGAGATATTAAACTTCTGGCAATGATTGGTGCGGCAGCAGGATTTAAAGGCGTTTTGTTTACTATTTTTGCAGGATCTTTTTTCGGTTCCATTTTAGGAATCTTGATTATGTTTTATAATAGAATTACAGATACAACTTTAAAGATTCCTTTTGGACCTTTTTTATCGATAGGTGTAGCACTCTATATATTTTTTGGAGACCCATTAATTCAATGGTATTTTTCACTGATAATTAGATAGAAATCATTTTGAGAATACCTATAGTTCTATTTCAAAGGCAGCGACAAATATAAACGCAGCCATATCTATGTATACGGATAGCTTACGCACCTCTTCGAGCCGAGGAATAATTTTTTTTAACTGATGGCAGCAATGGGGCTAAAGATATGATTATTAATAAGTCTTTAACTGTAACAGACTTCTATAAGCACCTTACCTTTTGTTGTTCTGAAAGGAAGAGCAAGAACATGTTGCGCGCCTTCTATATGTTCGATCAAAGCATCTTGGCCGATTTTAATTTCTTTAAACTTAACGGTAACTTTTTTATCCATTTCAGCAATTTTTGTTGTAACATGACCGGCCACCATATTACTGATCTCACCCACGGCATCATGAATTTCTTCATTGATTTCAGGCATATCCTCGCCAAACATCGCCGAAACGATTCCAAGAATACTTTTTTCTGTAAAGGTCACGGCAGCGGTTCCTGTGAGATCTCCAGATATTTCCAAGAGTCCGGAAATGTCTCCATGAGGTATTCGATCTTTCTTCAAAAATGGTGTTTCGGGTTTCACTTTCACAAAAGCAGTTGTGTCTAGAATGTGTAAAGTGCCCTCAATAAATGGATTAACCAGCGTTGCGTCCATAGCTTCCTCCTATTTTTATTAATTTTAAGATTTTTATTTCATCCTTGCAACAAATTTAAAAAAAAATGTGAATAAATACTTGACACGCACTTCTCAACGACGTAACGTACCTTGAAAAGCTGATTCAATTTAATTTAATTTTAGAAAAAATTTTTATTGACAAATTTTAGTATTTGGAAATTTCTAAAACCTAAAAAAAGGAGCGATCAAGATGAACAAAGGCGATTTAATCAACAAGGTTTCAGAAGTACTGAACAGCAAGAAAGAAGCTCAGGCCGCTGTTGACTGCACAATCAAAGCAATTACAGAAGCTCTTTCTGGTAATGACTCTGTTACACTGGTTGGCTTCGGAACATTTAAAACGGCGAATAGAAAAGCCAGAAAAGGTAGAAATCCTCAAACAGGCAAAGAAATTAACATCCCCGCTAGAAATGTACCAAAATTTGTCCCAGGGAAAGCATTAAAAGACGCAGTAAAATAAAATCCATTCGGATTCATTCAGGCAGTATTTGAGAAACCAAATACTGCCTGAATAACTTTTGAGCCATGGACTTTGATATTGATAAAATTTTTCTACCCTCTACTGGTGTAGATATGGTGTTCAATATGAATTCTTTGACTCCTTATTTCCGTTCGTCTATTATCTATGATACCGACTATGGAAATAATACAATAACTGTTGCTCAGGCCTTTATACCAGTTAGCAGCAGCACCGTATTTAAAGAATTACACCTGACGACTATCATAAATGACAAGAAACGAAAAATAAGAGTCGGTGTAAAATGCAACCACTTAAAAGTCATAAAACAATACCCGCTTGCCAATAAGAAAACGGTTCCCGCAATCTTGTTGAGTTATGAATTACCCATTAAAGAAACCAATATCAGATCTGCTTTTCGATTATTTTTAAACAAAAGATATACCATCAAAGCTAAAATTTTATATAACAATATTGAATTTATTACATCTAAAGATTTTTTTATTAAAGATATTTCGCTTGCAGGAATGGGTATCATTATCCCCAAGAAAAGGGATAAAGCCTTAAACCCTTTGGCTGAAATTAAAATTAATAACAAAGTCACGGTAGACATCATACTGATAGGTATGGACAAGGACAAACCTGCCGGTACAATTCCTTTAAAGGCTCAAGTTACCAGACTGCATCCAACTTATTCTAATACCCAATTATTAGCTGGCTTGAAGATTAATAACCTTACCTCAGACAATGAACGTATTTTAAACAAATTTATCCATGATGCTCAAATTGCCGATTTGAAACGATTAAGCAGATTGGACTTGTAAGGGGTCAAGCAAGCCCTATTTAAAATAACCTTTCAGCCATTCGATCATTTTTGATTGATCCCGATCGGGATGTAGAAGTTTTTGTTCAATTTCTTTTAATTCCTGCAGGCCTTGTACGCGATTAAATTTTAAATCATTTCGATATCCAATAATCTGATCTTTGTCTTTGGATGACTTTAACCTGCTCAAATGACTCAGGTACTCAGTATTTTCTAGATCTTGGCCTTCAAAATTTCTGGCAAGAATGCGATTGGCTATTTTTTTAATCCGAGGAATTTTAATTTTATTTAAGATGTCTTTTTTTTCATATCCCTGACTTAAATCAGACAGGGCTTTATGAAACATATCGCTTTGCTTTCTCTCCTGGGCTGAGAAAAAACCATCTTGATAAAGAGCTGCATCCAAATCCATGTCAGGAATAAACGGGTATTTATATTCGCAATGGTAGTCAATAAAATCAAAAAACCTTTCCCAGTGATGTTTAATTTTCTCCAGGTTTTCAGCAGCAGATTCTTGCATCGGTTTTGCCAATTTTCTCCAGAACCTGTCAAGAGATGGCAAAATAATCAATTGATCTCCGGCTCGTTTTCTAATAACAAATGTATCTGAAAATTGGGCGCCTGTATCCAGACCTAAAATATCATCCAAATCAAGTCTTAGCCATAGACTTTGATTTTTAAAAACGATCGATTGCCCAAGACAAACAACAGGAGCCAAATAATTAACCTTAGCTCCAAAGGACGCCGACACCATTAGGCAAACCTTAAATCGTTTATTTTGGACACAAAATTCGTCTTTAATGGTATTTACTCTCACCTCATCCCGCGTCTTATTAAAAAATTCAAGGCAATATTCCCAGATAGCCTTATTCTGTGATAGTCTTTTTGTAAGCTCAATCACTGCTTCAACATCATTCATTGCTTCATGAGCTTTGCCGGATGTTTCAAACTGATTTTCGCTACTTATCAATTCAAGCTTCAAACTTGGCTTACCTTCCGCTTGAGGCCATTTTAAACTGTCTGGATGAAACACCTTATATATTACAGTAAGGGGGAGGATATCCATTCTTGAACACCCACTATTGTATTGGTGCTTGTAAGGATCCAAAAGGTTACGATAAAACATAAACCTTAAAAATTCATCATCAAATCCAAGAGAATTATACCCAAGGCTTACGGTTTCTGGAGTGTTTAATATCGTATGAATTTTAAGGGCGGCGTCATACTCATTGATTCCTTGCTTTAATTCATTTTGAGTTAACCCATGGGTCAGGAAGGCTTTAGGCGATGGCACAATGTCTTTACGCATTCGAATGGTGATTGTTTTCCTGTCAAGTTCTTCAAGATTGAGATCTGTTCTAATATAGGCAAATGTTAATATTTGATCAAATGCAGAATTCAATCCAGTGGTTTCAACATCATAGAATAGATAGGTTTTCATATTAATGTCCCGAAATAAAATACTTTGATTAGTTTCCGCACTCCATTATACATTTCAGGATAAAGGAACATATTTACGTGTGACCTTTAGGTTATGAGAACTGCTATATAATATAAAAAAGGGACAAAAAGAAAATCTCTTTTTGCCCCTGATAGTTTTGTACTAAACCGTATAACTGTATAAAAAAGACTATCTTTTTGAAAACTGAAAGCTTGCTCTTGCGCCTTTTTTACCGTATTTTTTTCGTTCTTTCTTCCGTGCATCCCTTGTAAGAAATCCCGCACTTTTTAAAACCCCACGAAGATCAGGATCTGAAAGTACAAGTGCTTTAGATACTCCAAGGCGAATGGCGCCAGCTTGACCGGACTTTCCACCGCCCATTACTGTAACCTTAATATCAAAATCATCACTTTTTTCAGTAAGCACCAAAGGAGATGAAAGTAAATCTCTTGCTACATTTAATTCAAAGTAATCATTGAGATCTTTATTATTGACTATAATCTTACCATTACCAGGCGTTAACCATACTTTGGCTACAGAATCTTTTCTTTTACCAGTCGCGTAAAATGCGTTTCCACTTTCCATTGATAATTATCGCGTCCTTTATCCTTAAATTTCAAGTACTTCAGGTTTTTGAGCAGCATGAGGATGCTGATCTCCTGTATATATAAACAATTTTTTACCAAGTTTTCTACCAAGTCGATTTTTTGGTAGCATCCCTTTAACAGCCTTTTTAATGAGTTCTTCAGGCTTTTTTTCTAAGAGCTCTTTTGCTGTATCAGATTTAATACCGCCAATATATCCTGAATGACGATAATATCTTTTATTTTCTAGTTTATTACCCGTCATACGGATTTTATCGGCATTAATGATAACAACCCAGTCACCCATGTCTACATGAGGCGTAAAAAGGGGATTATGTTTTCCACGGATTCTATACGCTACCTGAGATGCAAGCCGACCAAGAATTTTATCTTTAGCATCTACGATACACCAATTTTCTTTATTGTCTGATCTTTTAGCACTATATGTATATTTTTTCAATTTCTTCAACGCTCCTCTTCATAAACACAATCAGCGATATCTACATGATTTAAATATTTATGTCAAGCAGAAATTAAAGTTCTATCTGTTTTTCATGTTTTACTTTTTGACCGGCAACCGTATTATTATCTTTCCCAGCAGAAACTTTACTGGAAGTCTTACAAGACACTTCCGCATTCAGAACTCCGCCATTTTCGACGATAAGGTCCTTACACGCTACTTTACCCGCACATGTCCCCGTAGCCAGTATAATCAATTCCTTAGAGGCAGTTACTTCCCCCTGAAAATTACCGCCTATAGTAATGCTTGACACCTTAGTCGCACTGGAATCCACCTGACCATCCTCTGCGATAATGACAACGTCCCCTTTAATCGTGCCGGTCACATGACCTTTTATAATCAATTTCCCGTTACTTGATATCGATCCTTCAATTTTTAGTTCCTTATCAATAATTGAAAGATTGGTGCTGTTTTTCTTTGCCACTTTATATCTCCTTAGGTTATCTATGATTTAATATCTATAAATACCTTACCAACCTCTTTTCCATCTAAAGTTGTTAAAATATAATAATGCTGTCCTTTTTTATTCAGCGAGTAGCGCTTCATCAAAACGCCTTCAGACGTATCTATTACATACCCGCGATCTTCTCCACTATTGCTGGTAAGATTTCCAACAAACCCTTTAAAATTCACAATATACTTTGAAGGATCTATTTTGCCGGTAAGGACGTCCTCAATGACGAGTTTATCTCCTTGGCGGATATTCACATGACTATAGTTATCTACAACTTTAAGCTCGTTGTTTATTTTCAACTTATACCTTAAAATTTTTGTCTCACTTGATTCACTGACAATAAGTTTAACTTCCTCTTTTCTGTCTTTTGAATCAATATCCAAAAAGACACTGCCACATTTATAAAAATCCTTTTTTGCTTCAATTCTAGTCGCTTCATTCACAACCAGACTCTTTTTCATATCATTAAAATGATTTCCCAAGCCGATCACATCGACGCTAAGTCCTCTCTCATAGTTTGCAACAATATCATGGACCTGAATCGTATCTCCTTTTTGAATTTTCAGGCGTTGCATTTTTCCGATAACAACAGGTATGGAATCATTCACAGAAATGATCATATATTGCATTTCCGGTTTTTTTAAATCAATGCCTGGGGTTTGGGGTACGATATCTAAGATTTCCATAAACCCGTTAACCGCAAAAATATGCTGTCGTACCTTTTGCTCTAAGGGTAGTGATTTTGCCGATTCAACGCCAAAAGCCGGTATATTGCAAACATTATGTGCATAATAAGTGGCTGATTTTAGCTGCTCTTTATGGTATGAACCCGGATCATTTGTTTTATGATTATTAAAATGAAAATAATGCGCTTCATTTTGAATTTTTTGATTAATCTTCCCTATTACTGTTTTTGCCATTTCCTCTAAATTAACGCTATCTTTTAAATCGCTTCCTTTTAATTGTGAATCATCCGCAATAATGGATTGTCCAAATCGAGTCGGGTTTTTCTCCTCACTTTCCCATTTAGACGAATAAATCCCTGACCCTTCATGAAGATTAAGAAAGCAATCACTTTCACATATTAGTTTTTTAAGGACATTAACGACCTTGGATTCATAATTAGAGACATTATCCTCTAAAAACTTCCGGTTCATATCCTGGTTAATCTGTCGCTCTTTTTTTAAAATCGAAAGAAAATTGGCTCTTGGAACCACAATCAGGCTGCCCTTTTCAAGCAAAAAATCTGCATAAAAATCAGCAGCAAGAAATCCGCCGGGTTCATCCCCTTGAATACCACCAATAATCAACAATGTTTTACCCGGATTTGATCCATTGATTCTATAGACATGCAGCTCATTTTCTTCACCCTCAAAAAAAACGGTATGGCTCTTTTGTCCGGAAAAAACCTGACTACAAAATAGCAATAGAACACTGAATACCATTACTGCTGTCTTTTTATTATAGAAGGAATTCGCCATCCTAAATTACTCAGCCTCTGTGATGTCGATCAGCTTCTCAAATATTAAATCCGCTTGCTCATTAAAAATAAAAATGGATGCTCTTTTAAAAAAATCAGGACTTGCCTGATTTTTTATCCTGAATTTAACCGGTTTAAAATGAGAAATTGAAAAATATTGTCCTTTTTTATATTCATTAGGGACACCGTTCTTCAGGCTTGCCGCAGGTACTACAAGCCATTGATTTTCTAAATTATTGTCTGTTTTTAATACCGTAAATATTCTTCCGGACACATCGCCAGGTGTCTTCGAGATGTTTCTGATATCAAATCGAACCAGAAGATCTCCATTTGATCCATCCTTTTTTACTGTAAATTTTTCTATGGAAACAGTTTTCTTAACATTTTTTAAAGGCGTTGTCTGCATTGGTTCAACAGGTGGTACTTCAAGAGAAGGTAATTGTGGCTTTATTGTATTTTGGGATTGTTCAGACAATAAAACCTTTTCGGATTTTTCCACATCTTCCGGCTCAGGTGGGATGGGTTTTATTTCCTGGTTCTTTGAAACAACCGGCTTTTTTTCTTCAATCTTTGAAACAATCGGTTTCCCTTGAAGATCGGCTTGTATTTTTGCAAGCCCGGGTTCTTTACCTGAAATCACAAGCCTTGCCATCAACACTTCTTTATCTCTGGTTAAGGCACCCACTTTTTTTTCAGCCACAACAAGTCTATTTTTAATAATCTTGGTATCTTTGGATAAGCCTGAATAAAGAAAATAAAACACCACTGCTGCCACAAAGAAAACAACACTTACAATAAACAAAACCCATAGAAGGGTCTTTAAAAATTCACCGGATTTCATCAGACCAAAATCATCAACAACGATGATTCTTGACCTTCGATCCTGTTTATAGGGTTTGGGTTTGGATAGAGCTATTTCTCTTTCCAGCTCTCTTGATATATCTTCCATAATCCACCTTTTTTAACAAGTTTTAACCTTTTAGTTCCATTGGTTGTTAA
Organism: Desulfobacteraceae bacterium; assembly: GCA_024227235.1. Classification (GTDB taxonomy): domain Bacteria; phylum Desulfobacterota; class Desulfobacteria; order Desulfobacterales; family Desulfobacteraceae; genus Desulfobacula. Next base: position 15,025 of record JAAEKY010000339.1, read on the forward strand.
CCCGCTGGATTCATATTCTTGAAAAAATAAAACTTCACATGTATTTTTCTTTTTTTTTATTTTATAATCTTTTCCTGAAACATTTATAAAATCGTATTTATTTGCAAGCCCTTTTTTTTTTCGAACCCACTGTTTTTTATTCTTTCCATCAGAGTAAAAATTATCAGCATAAAATGACGCATACTTATCCATATCCTTTGTTGACCATGCAGCGATCCACTGATGAATAGTTTCTAAAACAAACGATTCTTTATTTGTGGGTCCTACAAGTGTTCTTACAGCAGTAATGAAAGGGGCTTTGGCTTTCTCAAATTTTGGCGATATGTTCTGAAAAATATCACCAACAATTTTAAAATGATCATTTTGGTTTTCCAAAAATAATTTTCTTTTTCCTATGAATACCCTTTCATTCTGAGCTATTAATAAAAAATCAAACAAGACGACAAAAACATTATTGTGATAATAGATCCCTGCCCTTTCTATGCTCGCTTTTAGGCTGGAATCCGTTTTCTCGGTCTGTTTTCTTATATTAAGCCATTGTTCCCACCAACTGATATCAGGCACATATTCAGGGGAATAAAATGACAGATATGCATGATAGCTCCCTTTTTCAATGGTTCGAATCCATTGAGATAACAGGTGGGAAATCTCTTTTTCTTGATCAACAAGAACCTTTTTTTTACTCGTTTCAATTTCCTCGACTATAATGACGGGTGTTGAATTTAGGTTTACATAATCTGAAAGTTTTTGGATATTCTCATTTTCTAATGCAACGCATCCATTTGAATCCATTGGTTTAAGTTTTTTGTTCGTACCATGAATCCAGATAGCTGATCCATTTTTCCCCACTCTTTTATCCATTAAATTGGGGTAATCTGTAGGAAATGCTTTTATTCCATATATCTCAGATAAGTATTTATCCTCATACTCATTCTTTAAAAAATAAACGCCCTCGGGTGTTTTCCTGTCCCCAGCTTCCTTTTTTACACCATATGCTTCACCTGTTGAGCAAGAGGCCTTCAACCGAAGATGCAGGTCCTTCTTGGCTTCTAAAGTATACAGAAATAAAGTTTGACTTTTTTTCTCAACTAAAATCACATTTTCATTTTCAGGTAACTTGATAATAGAGGATATAGGTCCCAGGCTTGACGAATAAGCGGTTGAGCTGGCGCCTAAGATAAGTTGCAAACCCCAAAAAAGTAGTAAGAAATCAAGTGTGTTTAATAGGTATCTTTTTTCCATCTAAATTATCAATAATGCCTTTTTTGAAGTTTAAGATTAAAATGTTTATATGCTTTTTCTGATGCCTTTCTGCCACTGGATGTTCGAAGGACCAAACCAATTTTTAATAAAAACGGTTCTACTACATCCACAAGTGTGTCATTTTCCTCTTGCAATGTTGCGGCTATGGCTTCAATCCCGACAGGTCCCCCTTTATAAAAATCTATTATCGTTTTTAGGTAATTCCTGTCAAGAGATGTCAGTCCTAGTGTATCGATTCCTTCAAGCTCAAGTGCGGCTCGAACACTCTCTTGATTTACTTTCCCATGAGATTTTACCAAAGAATAATCTCTCACTCTTTTTAATAGCCTGTTTGCAATTCTGGGAGTCCCCCTGGATCGCTTCCCAAGTTCAATAGCACCATTGTCAGAAATAGTCGTGTTTAAAATAGCAGCCGATCGTTTAATAATGACAACCAATTGTTCCACAGAATAAAAATCAAGGGTACGAAAAATCCCAAACCGGTCCCTTAACGGCGAGGACAACAAGCCTACTCTTGTGGTTGCTCCAATAAGGACGAACTGCTTTAATCGATATCGATGACTTCTTGCATGGATTCCTTTATCAAATACAAAATCGACAGAAAAATCTTCCATGGCAGGGTATAAAAATTCTTCAACTACTTTTGGAATCCGATGGATCTCATCAATAAAAAAGATATCCCCTTCGCCAAGGTTAGTTAATATCCCGATTAAATCCCCACCCTTCTCCAGAGTCGGCCCTGAAGTAACGGTTAAATCCTTTCCCATTTCATTTGCGATGATATGGGAAAGAGTTGTTTTTCCTAAGCCAGGCGGGCCATGAAACAAGATATGTTCTAAAGGTTCTTCCCTCATTTTGGCAGCCTGTATGGCAATTTTCAAGGTTTCAATTGTATCATTCTGTCCAATATACTCTTTAAAGTTTATAGGCCTTAAAGATATAATTTCCTTCGATGTATCAACAGAAGTAGTCTTGGAGGTAACAATTCCCTTTTTCTCAGAAGAATAGGATAGAATATCATCGTTCATGTCTATCTTTTCTCCTGGAAGATCTCATCAAAGAGTTCTTCTGGGGTTGAAATCTCAGGTTTTCTTTCAAATGCCTCATAAATCATTCTTTTTGCAGATGCATGGGAATGGCCCAATTGTTCAATGAGCACATCAGAAACCTGGTTACTTATATTCGGTATCTCAACGGGAATCTCATCAGGGTTAATTGCATTTGTATGATCTATCTTTTCCACAAATCTTTCAACTTTTCCATGAAGTGTTGCGATTATTTTTTCAGCCGTTCTTTTACCGATCCCACTTAGGCCAGTCAAAAAAGTCACATCTTTTTTTTCAATGGCCATGGCAATCTCACCGACTGTTCGGGTCATTGCTTTTATCGCCTTCATTGGACCAATCGCAGCGACAGTAATAAATATTTGAAAAAATTGTTTATCTTCAAGCGTTTCAAAACCAATAAGAACAGGTTTGGGTTGTCTCTCTGTTTGATGATAATAGATATGCAAAGAAATCATATCATCATTTGTGTTCTGGGACATTACTTTTTCAAGCATTTGAGAATTTAAGAACACCTCGTATCCAATATTGTCGACAAGCAGCAAAATGCCATCCGATTCAAAATGAAGAATAGTTCCTTTAAGGTACCCGATCATAGCTGCCTTTTATATCTGTAATAACCCGTTAATGCTAACCCAAGTGCGTCTGATGCATGAAAAGGTCGAATAATTCCTTCATGGTTCAGTAAATGACGGACAGCCCGTTCCATCTGATGTTTATCTGCACTTCCGTTTCCGGAAACAATTTTTTTCACTTCCCGGACAGGAATTTCTTCCACGTTAAGTCCGGCTTTGTAAGCTGCCACAAGAAGCACACCTGAAACCTTGCCTAACATAATACCTGATCCAGGGTATTTTTCAAGAGAGTATATGTCCTCTATCACTACATAGTCAGGCTGATGTTCTTCAAGAAAATCTAAAGTTTTAGAATAAATGGTATGAAGTCTGAAATGAATAGGGTCTTTTGTCTGTGTTGAAATGCTTCCAAAAGAATACTCAAGGATGTTTTTTTTATCTCCGACGATTACGCCGATACCGGTTCCTGCAAGGCCCGGATCAATGCCTACTACTTTTATCATAGACATTTAGAAAATCACTTTAAATTCTTTAATTTCTCTTGAGCATACTTTGCTTCATGTGAACCAGGATGCTTTTTTAATAACTCTTTTAAAATGAGTCTTGCATTGGCTTTTTCACCTAGTTCTGCAAACGCATATCCTTGTTTTAATCTCGCTGCAGCCAATTTATTGCTGTTTGGATATTCTTCTAAAACCCTTTGATATTCAAGAATTGCTTTTTCAAACCATTTTTCAGAATAATAGCTATCTGCAATCCAAAATCTTGCGTTATCGGCATTATCTGAATCTGGATGCTTATTTATAAAATTTTCAAATTGTATGCGGGCGTTTTCCTTGTCTCCATCATCAAACAACTTTTTTGCAAAATCATATAATTCCTGCGCAGAATTTTTTTCTAGGCCTTTTGATGGCACTGGTTTCCCAGCTATATCCCCTGAAGATGAGGGCTCAAACCCCATATACTTTTCCAGTTTGATCACCTTTTCATAATTTTTTGAAATAGCCTGATCAAGTCTCTCAAGTTTCTTTTCAATGACTTGTTTATCTTGTTGATTGTATACTTCAAATCTATGATTTATTTCCTCTATCGCACCTTCAAGACGCTGAATGTTTTCTTTAATAGTTTGGATATTATATTTAATATCTGCATATTCTTCCGGGCTGGCACTTTGTTTTAACCTGTCCTCTATACTATCAATATCTTGTTTGAACTTTTGTTGGCTTTGATTATTTTTTGCAGCCTGCTTGGAACGCTGTCTGTTATTTTCCATTTCTATAGCAGCCACCCGGTTTTCAAGAGAAACAAAATTTTGAGGCTCTACACAGCCAGAAAGGAACAGCAATGCCATCACAATATAAAAAAGATATTTCATTCTCATAACCAAACTCCAACAATCAAAAAATGATAATGATTCAGGCGTAATACTAAATTTAACTTGCATTACGCCTGAACTAAATCATCTTTTATTCCAATTGATTAGTTAGTGTTTGAACGAAAACTCACCCATCTGCTGTGTTGCTTCAAAATTTTGCCAAATTATAAATCGGGCCTCATGTACAGTTGTACACTCCGGTTTCAAAATTTCTTGCGCCTTGCATATGCAACTTTTTGCCCAAACACGGGTTTTCGGTCAGGCGCTAGTTAATTGCAAAATGGACACGCCTGTTCTTTCTATATGCACTCTCTGTTTTGCCTGAATCTATTGGTTTTTCTTCGCCATAGGTTATCGCAGTTAAACGGGAAGCCGCAATACCGAGGTTTACTAAATAGCTTTTTGCTGCATTTGCACGGCGTTCACCCAATGCAAGGTTGTATTCAGTTGTACCACGATCATCACAATGCCCTTCAACAGACACAGATACGGAACCATTGTCTTTTAACCAGGCCGCCTTTTCTTTTATTACCATTTTTGCCATGGGGCTTAAAACAGCACTGTCATATTCAAAATGAACATCCTGATTTCCAAACCGTTTTTTTGCTGCCATAATTTTAGATTGCTGTATAGCCGCCTCACTATCACTTCCACCACCCGCTGATCCATTAACACCAGATTGGCCACCAGATCCTGATCGATCTTCTATTGTTGTTCCATCAGAGTAAACGGTTTTCTTTGCACATGAGACAGTAAAAAAAAGACCTGCTACAAGAATTGCCATTACCACATTAATCCACATTCTGTTTTTCATTACTTTCTCCTCCTTGTTCAATTAATTAATTATCTTAACTCAATTATCTGTATCTTTTGAAATTGACCAGTCTGGTTGGGCCTGTTTACCGCTCAACCTTAGAAGTCGTCGTTGATCTGATCCAGATGCATTCATAACAAAAACTCTGGGGATACCGCCCTCCCGGGTTGAAGTAAATGCCAGCATACTTCCATCCGGTGACCAGGATGGATCTTCATTGTCTCCATTGTTCATGGTTAGCTGCACTGTCTTGCCTGAACCAATATTCATAATAAAAATATCAATGTCATTTTTTTCGATACCAACATAGGCAATTTTTTTACCATCTGGTGACCAAGCTGGTGACGTATTATTAGCCCCATTAAACGTTAGTCTTTGGACTCTTCCTGATTCAATGTCCTTTGTAAATATCTGGGGGCTTCCAGTACGTTTTGATGTAAAGGCTATTTTTTTGCCATCCGGTGAAAACTTAGGTGACACATCAATTCCCCAGCTTTTAGTTATTCTTTTAATAATTTCTCCCTTTATGGTCAACAAATAAATTTCTTGGTCCCCAGAAAAACTTAATGTAGCAGCAAGTTTATATTGCCCAGGCATCCAATCCGGAGAAATATTCATCCCTTTATAATTAGCAATTGCGCCTCTTTTTTCTTTCAGGTTTTTAATAAATATTTTAGGATTTCCTCTTGCATAGGAAACATAGGCCAGCCATTTTCTGTCATATGACCAGGATGGAGACAGTGATATGGTTTTATGTGATGTAATCTGATTGATATTTTGTCCATCAAAATCACAAGTAAAAATTTCCTTATTCCCTTTTACTGTCGAAACAAACGCAATTTTGCTATTAAAAATTCCCCATTTGCCGGTAAGCTTATAGGAAATTTCACTGCAAAACAAATGGATCATCTTTCTAATCTGTGATCGTGGTCCACTATAAACTTTTCCTACTAAAAGTTTTGTATTAAATGTATCAAAAAGCCTTAATTTGAGTTTAACTTTTCCCTGGGTTTCAATTATGCCGCCTGTAATAAGTAGCTCAGCGCCTATTCCTGTCCAATCCCTGAAATTAATCTGGCCTAGCTGGATGCCGGATTCAGAAGGATTTGAAAGAAAGGCAACCGGGTTCATAGTTTTTAAATATCCGATAAAATTTAGGGCATCTTTTAGAATTTGTTTGGCTGTTTTTCCATCTTTAATCTCAACAGTATGACCATTAAAGGCCTTGAAATCTGTTACGGCAACAGGTGTTTTCTCTAAAAAGGGATTGCTGATATTGATATAATCATAATCCTTTGCAGATACTGGTGTTGCATAAAATAGAATGCATGCAACACCAAAGAAACAATATAATGTGGATAAAATATCTTTTTTCAACATAGGGCACAGAGAACATTGTGTATTCATTTGTAAAAAACCTTTTTTATTTCAACCCTTTAGGAGTAAAAATCACAACAACATCATAGGAACGCATTCCTGCAGGCAACTGCGGCAATGGATTCGCTTTTTTAATCGCTTTTTTTGCAGAATCATCAAGGTAACGATTGCCGGATTTTGTCTCATAAATAATATCCCGTATATTTCCGCTTTTTAATACCTTTATTAGAATTCTGACTTCAAGATCCTGATTCATTCTGGCAAGGATATCATTAAATACCCAGTTTTGTTCTATTGCCGAACCAATAACCATCTTATAGAGATCGATGGGTTTATATCCTTTTTTCCCATACCCCGCATAGGATCCTTTCCCATCACTTTCTTTTGTTTTTCCCTGTTCTTTAACCCTTTTTTGAAGACGGTTTAAAGCATCTGCAATCTTGCTCTGATTCTGTTTCTCAACTTTCTTTTCTAATTCTTGTCTCGCATCTTCCAATTTTTTTGCAGGATCTACTTCTTTTTCTACGATCTTTTTCTCTTCTTTTTTATCAGATTTTTTTTCCAGTGGCTTCTTTTTTTTCTTTTTGGCCATCAATTCTTTTAAATTCTTAGGCTTTGTTTTTAAACTGATATCAGCCTTTTTGCTAGGAATTTTACGATGCTTTTTTTTAATGGCTGTTGTTTTAGTAGAAATCCCTTCTTCTTTAGAATCCTCTTTACTTTTAGCCGGTTCTTCAAGCGCGGGTTCAGGAGAAAACGAGACCAAATCAATTTGAATAACCGGTGGCATGGGTTTTGCCATTTTGAAATCTTGGGAAAAAATCATCCCGAAAAAAAACAGGGTATGCACAAATATAGATAGAACAAAAAAAACGATCCCAGTTTTTCTGCTGTGATCCATCGGGGTGAGAAGAGATTGTCTTCTATTTTTAAAATTTTTCCGAAAACTCATACCCGTCAATCAGGACGCTTCTTCATTTTCAGGAAGTGTGATCATTCCAAGGCTGTCAATCCCCGCTTTTTTAATCTTTGAGATCACATTAACCACAATGCCATAAGGCACTTTTTTGTCTGCCCTGAGATATACATTTTTACTGTCAATATTTTCCAGGATGGCACCCAATTTTTGAGTTAAAAATTCTACGCTGACAACCTGTTCATTAATAAACACTTTTAAGTCATCATCAATGGAAATAATCAAACGATCTTCACTGCCCTTTAACGCTTTCGAGGTGGCCTTTGGCAAATCCACATCAACGCCCTGAACCATCATTGGAGCCGTCACCATAAAAATAATTAAAAGGACAAGCATGACATCTACAAAAGGTGTAACATTAATCTCGGACATGAATTGATCACTACCGGAACCTAATTGCATCATCCCTCCATTTGCTTTTGAATATCGCGTTCCATTATATTTAAAAGATCTGAAGAAAAACTCTGTAGCTCAGAATCCAGGACTCTTATTCTGTCTGTAAAATAATTATAAGCGATAACAGAAGGGATCGCGACCGCCAATCCAGCTGCTGTGGCAATAAGCGCTTCTGAAATTCCAGGAGCGACGACAGCAAGACTTGCTGAACCGCTTAATCCAATTCCTTGAAATGTATTCATAATACCCCAGACCGTTCCGAAAAGACCGATAAACGGAGCAGTATTCCCTGCTGTTGCAAGGAATGGTACCAGTTGAACCAACCGTCTGACTTCTACTCCAATGGATCGGTTTAATGATCGTTTTATACTTCCAATGGTTTGAAAATATGTATTCTTTGTTCTTTTTATCTTCGATTTTTTATTATCCTTGCCGTCGTCTCTTGCCATTTCCATATAGGCAGTGATAAAAATTCTTGCAACCGGACTTGTTCTTAATGCCTTGGCTTTTGAAAATGCATCTGAAAGGTTGCGGCACTGCCAGAAAATATCAGTAAACTCAGCAGATTCTTTAAATGCCTTTCTAACATATCTGAATTTAATAAAAATTATGGCCCAGGATGTTATTGAAAAAAACAGCAGCAACAGCATAACAAACTTTACAACAGGGCCTGCGCCGGTCAACATATAAAACAATCCAACAGTTTCAGTGGTCATAAAACCTCTCTTACAAATTTATCTTCGCCATGTTGGTAAAATAATAAATAAATTTCAATAAAACTTAGTATATGAGCAGGCATGTCATGTCAAGTTCTTATTGAAGGCTTGGGTAGGAAAATAAGGGGATTTCACCTGTTTTTATTCCAAAAAAAATAAAGCCCCTTTGCAAACCATGCAAAGAGGCTTTATTGACTGTATCAATATTTTAAATTACATCATTCCAGGCATTCCACCCATTCCACCAGGCATTCCGCCACCAGGCATTCCGCCGCCAGGCATTCCACCGCCAGCACCTTCTTCAGGTTTCTCAGCGATCATGGCTTCTGTGGTCAGCATGACAGATGCAACACTTGCTGCATTCTGAAGTGCGAAACGAACCACTTTTTTAGGATCCATAACACCCGCTTCGATAAGATCTTCATAAACATCCGTTCTTGCATTATATCCAAACGAACCTTTACCTTCTTTAACTTTATTGATGACAACAGATCCTTCGACACCGGCATTGTCAGCAATTTTACGAAGGGGTTCTTCAATGGCTCTTGCAATAACAGCAACACCCAGTTTTTCTTCTCCTTCAAGTTTAAGATCTTCAAGGGCTTTAATACTTCTAACAAGAGCGACGCCGCCGCCAGCAACGATACCTTCTTCCACTGCGGCGCGGGTTGCATTAAGTGCATCCTCCACTCTTGCTTTCTTTTCTTTCATTTCAGTCTCAGTTGCAGCACCCACATTAATAACCGCGACACCACCAACGAGTTTAGCAAGTCTTTCCTGAAGTTTTTCTCGATCATAGTCAGAAGATGTTTCATCAACCTGAGCGCGGATCATTTTCACTCTGCCTTCAAGTGCTTCTCTTTCGCCTGCGCCATCAACGATGGTTGTATTGTCTTTGTCAATAGTCACTGATTTTGCCTGACCAAGGTCCTGCAAAGAAACGTTTTCAAGTTTAATTCCGATATCCTCAGACACAACCTGTCCACCCGTCAATACAGCGATATCTTCAAGCATGGCTTTTCTTCTATCACCAAATCCAGGTGCTTTAACAGCAGCAACATTTAAAGTACCACGAAGTTTATTAACAACCAATGTTGCAAGGGCTTCGCCTTCAACATCTTCAGCAACAATAACAAGTGGTTTGCCTGTTTTTGCGATTTCTTCTAAGACCGGAAGAAGATCTTTCATATTAGAAATCTTTTTATCACAAATCAAAATAAATGGGCTCTCAAGTGCAGCAACCATTTTTTCGGAATCCGTTACAAAATAAGGTGAAAGATAACCACGATCAAACTGCATACCTTCTACAACATCCAGAGTGGTGTCCATTGATTTGGCTTCTTCAACAGTGATTACGCCTTCTTTACCCACTTTATCCATGGCTTCTGCAATGATGTTACCAATGGTTTCATCATTGTTTGCAGAAATGGTACCCACCTGAGCAATATCATTCTGATCTTTGGTTGGTTTTGCCAATGTTTCAAGGTTCTCAACAATTTTTATAACCGCTTTATCAATTCCTCTTTTTATTCCCATAGGATTGTTGCCGGCAACAACCAGTTTTTGCCCATTTTCATAAATTGCTCTTGCAAGAACGGTCGCTGTGGTTGTACCGTCACCAGCCATATCAGATGTTTTACTGGACACTTCTTTTACCATCTGGGCGCCCATGTTTTCAAATTTATCTTCTAGATCAATTTCTTTTGCAACGGTTACGCCGTCTTTAGTTACATTGGGAGATCCCCAGGATTTTTCTATAACAACGTTTCTGCCTTTTGGTCCAAGAGTAACTACAACTGCATCTGCAAGGGCCTGAACGCCTTTAAGCATAGCTTCACGGGCCTTCGCATCATATTTAATTTCTTTTGCCATCTTTATTCATCTCCATTTATCGTTAAGTTATTCAATTACTCCAAGGACATCATCTTGTCGCAGGATAAGATAATCAGCTCCATCAATTTTTACATCTGTTCCGCCATATTTGCTGAAAAGAATACGATCGCCAACTTTTACATCCATTGGAAGAAGTTTTCCGTCTTCAGCTAAACGACCGTTACCGGTAGCAACAATTTTACCTTCTGCTGGTTTTTCTTTTGCTGTATCAGGGATAATAATACCGCCTTTTGTTTGTGTATCCTCTTCAACGCGCTCAACAAGGATTCTGTCACTAAGTGGTCTCAAACTCATGATTAATTTCTCCTTTACATATTATTTGTTGTGTTAATATATTTGAGTATATTTTTTTAACTTCACTCTTTTGAAGTTGTTGTCTTTTTTGAAGTTGCTTTTGGCCCTTTGGATTTTGTATCAGCTTTGGTGTCGGATTTTTTTTCTGTCCCGGTTTTACTTCCCCCATAATCGGTAACATACCAGCCAGATCCCTTAAGATGAAATGAGCTTTGAGAGATAATCTTTTTTAAGTGCCCCTTACAATGAGAGCACGTATCGAGTGGTGAATCAGAAATTTTTTGGAAGGCTTCTTCTACTTGTCCACACTCTGTACATTGATACTCATAAACTGGCATTTTCTTTACTTCTCCATTTTCTTTTGTCTTCTTAAAAAATCAAAGATAAAATAATTAGTCTTTCACCCTTGTCAAGAAGGTTTATCCAATTTTTTTGCCTATATTCCCGATCTGGGTTTCCGAAGCCAATCTTTATAAAATTCAAATACTTGTTTTAGTCCGAAAACCGATACTTTCATTAAAATGGTATGGGTTAACTTGTGTACCTTATGTTCTTCATCCAAGGTCACATCAATTTCATTCTTGTTTTCATACCGCTGTTTAAACTTTGAAAATCTAACCACATGGACCAACTCGTGGGTTAATATGTATAAAAGGAACGGCTCCAATAACAAATCCATTTCTTCAATGATTGAAAGGACAGCATTATCTTGAAGGCATACTTTATACAAACTGAAAGAAGAAGAGCCTAATGGAATATCTTTTTTCCGGCCTTCATATTTTATGACTTGAGCAAAAGGACCATCAATATACTCGTGGATGGCTAAATCTTTGGCTGTTTTTATATCATACCTATTTTTAAGCCATTGGTTAGAAGACATTTTAAAATAATTATTAACCAGTTCTTCTGACGCTTTTACAGCTTCATCAACCTTTAAAAGTTCTGTCTGATTAAATTGCCGTAAATTTTGCATCCAGTGCCTTTAATATCAAAATAAAAAATTGGACTTTTAGTTAAACAGTATGCTATAGTATTTGTTCGATAAAATTGAAAGAAAATATATATTTCTATAAAGGAGGTGATTGTTTTGGGCAGTGTGATTAAAAAAAGAAGAAAAAAGATGAGGAAGCATAAACACAGGAAACTCCTTGCCAAGACCAGACATCAGAGAAAGAAAAAATAGCTGTTGATATACTAAGGAGTATTGAGTTGCATCTAATTCAACTCAATACTCATGCCCTTCCTGTCCTACTATTCAAGTCCTTTAAAATATTTCATAAATTCAGAATCTGTTGAAAGAACCAATGTACTGTCTTTCTTCATGGTTGTCTTATATACTTCCATTGTCTTTAAAAATGCATAAAAGTCAGGATCTTCCCCATAGGCTTCTGCATATAGCTGTGTGGCCTTTGCGTCTGCTTTACCCTTTATTGTCTGAGATTCTTTATACGCCTGAGATTTGATCACCTGGAGCTCTTTTTCTTTTTCACCTCGTATGTTACTGGCCTCACCTTTCCCTTCTGCTCTAAACTTCTCAGCGATCTGATTTCTTTCTGCAATCATTCTATCATAGACAGCCCGCCTTACGTTCTCGACATAATTGATCCGTTTAATTTTTACGTCTACAAGTTCGATCCCGAATGGCAATAATTTATCACTGGCCTGCTTAACGATCCTTTTGGTAATTTCATCTCGCCCCAGATTGATTTTATACTGATCCCGTTTCCTGTTTTCATCAACAACGGAATCAAATGTATCCATAGGACGATCTGTATTTCGTACACTTTCGACCAATGGATATGACGTCACAAGGTTCCTCATGGCCGGATCAATGATATCATCCAAACGTTCAAGGGCAGCGAACTCATTTGTAACTGTCTGGAAATATTTAATCGGATCTACAATTTTCCATCTGGCAAAGGTATCCACCCAAATAAAGGTTTTATCTTTTGTCGGCACCTGGCCTGGATCACCATCCCAAGTCAAAAGGTTTTTAGGAAAATAATTGGCTTTTTGAAAAAAAGGTATTTTAAATTTTAAACCGGGTTCAGTTACCGGTGTTCCGATTACTCTACCAAACTGGGTAACCACCACCTGCTCGGTTTCATTCACCACGTAAGCGGCACTATACGCTAAAAAAATACCAATAACAATGATACCCAAAATTGATGTTTTTACTACATTATTCATTTTGTTACTCGCTTTTATTAGAGAATCTATTTAGAGAAGATGTTTGATCACCCCCCATGTTTAGAAAGGGTAAAATATTTTTCTGATCTGAATCAATAATATACTTTTTACCCATTTGGGGAAAAATCTCCAGCATGGCTTCTAAGTACATTCTTTTTTTAGTAACATCCTTTGCTTTTTCATATTCTTTATAAATAGCTAAAAATTTTGCTGCATCACCTTGAGCTCTATTAATTCTATCGATGGCATATCCTTCTGCATCTTTTATCAATCTTTTTGCTTCACCTCGGGCAAGAGGAACAGCCTTATTGTATTCTTCTCTTGCTTTATATATGGTTTGCTCTTTTTCCTGAATGGCCTGGTTCACCTCATTAAAAGAGGGCTGAACCGGTTCCGGCACATTGGTCTTTTTCATCTCAATAGTGACAATATTGATACCTGATTTTGCCTGATCCATTTCTTTTTGAAGCATCTCTTTAGCAGCCAATGCAATTTCTTCACGTTTACTAATCACTTCATTGATACTTCTGTCACCCACAACCGTTCTCATGGTGGCCTCTGACATATCTCTTAAAATAGCCCTTACATCCTTGACTTCGAACAAATAATCACGTGGGTTAGAAATTCTATATTGAACAATCCATGGAACCACTGCAACGTTTAAATCGCCGGTTAACATCAAAGCAGTTTCCTGAGAGGAACTCTCGCTTGAGAATCGGTAATTACTTGACCCTTTTACTGTTTGAAATCCAAATTCTTCTTTATATATTCTTTTTACTTTTACCTTGGTAACTTTTTCAATTCCAGTCGGGAACTTAAAATTCAAACCCGGTTGTCCAATTCTATTGTATTCCCCAAACCGTTGAATAACACCCGCTTCTTCAGGTTTAAGCGTAAAAAAAGTGGACGATCCAAAGAAGAACGCCAAAAGAACGATAATAACAATAACAATACCAGAGGATTTAAACCCTTTAAACTTCTTCAAAAATTCGTCCATTTGAGGGGGCCTTGGCATATTTGGCCCGCCACCGCCTTTTTTATTCTCAAATTTTTGCTGATTTTCCCTAAGTTTTTCCCAATCCCAATTCATAGAAACTGTCCTAATAAGTTAATTATTTTGTAAAATCACAATTATGAAAGCAAAATATAACACTATTTATATTTATCAACCCTAAAAGGCAATGTTTATTTAAAAACGCCCAATGGTAAGACTTAAGAATACGCCCAATTGAATATTTATTTTGGGTATATTCCTTCTCGATATTATGTTATGAAATACTGTCGGGAATAATATCTTAAATATAAGGCATTTTCAATTGGATAAAAGAAAGAAAAACAGCAAATTAATTCATATCCGTGACATCCTCAAATCTGCGCTCGGCAAATACAGGCCTGCCATGGATACAGAGATGACCAGAATTTGGGATATCTGGGATGATGCTGTTGGAAAACCGATTGCTATGAATGCCAAGCCTGATTCTTTTAAAGATGGAATACTTATGGTCAATGTTTCAAGCTCGGCTTGGATTCAACAGCTCAAATTCCTTGAAAAAGAAATGATTTTAAATATTAATAAGCAGTTCGATCATCCTATTGTAAAACAAATTCGGTTTAAAATTGGAAAAATTCTCAGCTGATAATTTCTTTGCCCATGGATTAGACATATCTCAGCCTAAAAAAGGATATCGATTCTCCATGGACCCTTTTATTCTGGCTGCCCACGTTCAAATACAAGGTGCTGAAAATATAATTGATGTCGGATGTGGGTGTGGAATTATTCCTTTAATTTTATCCATAAGATATCCCGATCTAAACATATTAGGTGTTGAGATACAAAAAGAATTATCCATATTTGCCAGACAAAACGTTACCACCAACCAGCTTGAAAATAAGATACAGATAATTAATGATGATATTAAGAATATTAAACCTTGTGACATAAACGGAAAAGTAGATATCATCGTTTCAAACCCGCCTTATAAAAAAAAAGAGTCCGGAAGAGTAAATCCTAATTCTCAAAAGGCTGTCGCCCGTCATGAGATACGCCTTGATATTGACAGCCTTTTTCATTGTTCGAACAAACTTTTAAATAAACATGGCAAAGTTTATATAATCTTTCCGGCAGAAAGGTTATCTGATCTGATTTTGGCCATGTACAATTATAAATTTACCCTGGGCACTTTAAAATTTATACATATAAAAAAAGGCTCTCCCGCCAGACTTATGATAGTTTGTGCGAAAAAAGGCCCTACGAAAAATTGCATTGTTGAATCCCCGCTTTACATATATTCATCGGAAAATAAATTTACAGATGAATACGCTTGTCTCATGAAAATATGATTTTAAACTGTCTGTTTTACACGGACCACTCAAAAGTCACATACTGTGATGAACAGACAGGGGTAAAGGTGAGGGTTGGAGCAAGTTTAAATCGATATGGGCCAGGATTGCGGGAACATTGATTTCAAATCTTCACCGGACATTGATGTCCTGTGAAAGTTAGCCAAAAGTCCTGCTTTTGACCCCTGCTGGAACATTTATAACACATTAAAATCTAAATGCTCTAACCCGGATGCTTTGTCTGTTTAAACCTTGACAGAATCACAAAAAAAGACTACTTTGCTTTGAATTTATTTTAACATGGAGAGGTGACCGAGCGGCTGAAGGTGCACGCCTGGAAAGCGTGTGTATCCTAACCGGGTACCGTGGGTTCGAATCCCACCCTCTCCGCCATAGGTCATATTAAAATAAGATGTCATACCAAGTATTAGCATTAAAATATAGGCCCCAAACATTTGAAGACGTTGTCGGTCAAAATCATGTAACCACAACGCTTACTAATGCTATTTCTTCGGATCGGGTTGCCCATGCTATTCTTTTTACAGGCCCCAGAGGCACAGGAAAAACAACCATTGCACGAATATTGGCAAAAGCAATGAATTGCAAAAATGGGCCAACCGCCAACCCGTGCAACACGTGTAAAATTTGTACCGATATTATTGAAGGACATTGCACAGATGTATTTGAGATAGATGGGGCATCGAATAACAGCGTGGATCAAATTAGAGATTTAAGAGAAAATGTAACGTATATGCCTTCATCAGCACTGTATAAAATTTACATTATTGATGAAGTACATATGCTGTCCACAGCTGCTTTTAATGCGCTTTTAAAAACCCTGGAAGAGCCGCCTGAACATGTACTGTTTATATTAGCCACAACTGAAGTACATAAGATCCCAGCTACTATTTTGTCCAGGTGCCAGCGGCACGATCTGTCCAGAATCCCTCTGACTCAGATTTCAGGACACCTGAAACATCTCTGCCGCCAGGAAGGCTTTGATATTGAAGTTCAAAGTCTTGACTTGATTGCCCAGGAAGCTGATGGCTCCATAAGGGATGGGCTAAGTCTTCTGGACAGAGTATTATCCTCTGCAAACACAAAAAAAATTGATCATGAACATGTACTGGACGGCTTAGGTATTCTTGATCAACAAATTATGCATGAGATATCAGGTGCAATCTTTGAAAACGACGGTGCCAAACTCATTGAGATGATCGAGAATGTGAACAATGCCGGAATTGATCTAAAAAAATATTATTCAGATTTGATCCGTCACTTTAGAAATTTGAATGTCATTAAAATTTGTGGAAAAGACAGCCCGGCTGCAAATATCACTGATGCGGAAAAAGAAAAAATTTTTCAAGCAACAGCCACGCTTTCAAACGGCTATATTAACACTATTTTACAGGTCCTTTTAGATGAAGAATCCATTGTTAAATATTCGTCTCATACAAAAACCGCAATTGAAATGGTGCTTTTAAAATCACTTCAAATAAACCCTGGTGCACAAATTGATCTAATCATTAACAAACTGAACGTCCTTGCAAAAAAGATTAATTTAAACCTTCCTGATTCAGGATATACCTCTGAATCGGCATCAGAGCATCTGGTTGGTGCTTTGGTAGAAGAAGAGGTGGTTAAACCCATTACAGAGGCGCAAGGACCAACACCCACATCTGATCCGGTCTTGGACAATATCCAAAGTCAAACCGACTCACACGATGAAAAAACATGGCAAAATTTTTTAAAAAAAATTGAGCAATCATTTCCTTTTATGTATGCCCTTCTCTCAAACGGAGTTGTAAAAGACAAAAACCAAACGCAAATTATTGTTGAGCTGAAAAATGGCTCTGCATTTAACAAAAAAAGAGTAGAAAGTAAAAAAGCTGAACTTCAAAAAATTTGCAAAAAATTTCTTGGCAAGGATCTAACAATCGACATCATTTCTGATAACAATATGGTCGCTCAAAATCAAAAAAAAAAAAATGAAATAGCCGCAAAAAAAGCAGCTTTCAACCACCCCCTTGTTGTTGAAGCACAAAAAATATTTAATGGCGAAATAATTAATTAACTTAGGAGTAAAAGAAAATGAAAAATATGAATTCTATGATGAAACAAGCCCAAAAACTCCAAAAAAAAATGATGAAGACACAACAGGAAATGGCATCAAAAACCATTGAGGCATCTTCAGGAGGTGGTATGGTCAAAGTGGTTGCCAATGGTGCCCAAAAAATCGAATCCATTGTTTTTGAAAAAGAAGTGGTTGATCCAGAAGACATTGAAATGTTGCAGGATCTAATTTTAGCGGCAGTCAATGATGCGTTAAACAAATCCCAGGAGATGGTATCTTCAGAGATGAGCAAACTAACTGGGGGACTCAATATCCCCGGCCTTTAAATCATGAAGCATTATCCTGAACCAATTTTAAAACTGATTAACAGTCTATCCAAGCTTCCGGGCGTTGGAAAAAAGACTGCTGAAAGACTTGCGCTTCATATGCTTCATGCCCCAAATCATGAAGCAGCTACTCTAGCCGCTGACATTATTGAATTAAAAACCAGCATTAGATTATGTTCTATTTGCTTTGCGTTGACCGATAAAGAAAATTGCAACATATGCTCTGATCCTTTAAGAGATCAAACAATTATCTGTGTCGTTGAGAACCCAACAGATATGGCCGCTATAGAAAAATCAAATGCATTCTCCGGGACGTATCATATATTGGGGGGCGCGCTTTCCCCTATAGATGGCATTGGCCCGGATGATATCAGGATCAAAGAGCTATTCAAACGGTGTGAGTCTAAAAAAATTAAAGAAATAATCCTTGCGACCAAAACAAATGTTGAAGGAGAAGCCACAGCTTCCTACATCTTTGAAAAACTAAAAAAAGTGTCTTCTAAAATTACAAGAATTGCTTCCGGTATCCCCATGGGTGGCGATTTACAATATATTGACCAACTGACAATGCAAAAAGCAATGGAAAAAAGATATGGGATCTGAATATAAGACCTGTGATGATATTTTTGAATGCCAACAATGTGGAGATTGCTGCAATGGGTTCGGTGGGACCTATGTTACAAAAAAAGATATCATTAATATCGCAAATTATATCAAATTTGATCCAGAAAAATTCATAGATCGGTTTTGCGATAGCTCAGGCTCAAGGTATGTTTTAACCCGTGGTAAAGACGGATACTGCATATTCTTTGACAAGGCTAAGCAGTGCACAATTCACCCAGTTAAACCTTATATGTGCAAAGCCTGGCCCTTTATTCAAAACGTTATCAAGCATCCTGAAAACTGGGATGCCATGTCAAATTCATGTCCGGGCATGAAAAAAGGCATCCCACATAAAGCACTTTTAAAAATCATTATAGTAGAAACGAATAAATTAGATACGTCTATTACTGAATAAGGGCTCGCTATTTATTTTTTGGGTTGGGTTCTATCTTTCAGAAAGCTGTCGTTTAAATTTTACACCTATTCCATTTTCTTGGGACCTGACAATTTCTCCCACAATTTTATATATTTTTTGGCTGGATGGCACCTGAAATCTCATTGTAATTTTTTCACCGTCCAAAAAGGCTCGATTGGTTTCAATGAACATACCACATCTGGAAATGTTCGTGATAAAATGCTCGTGAGAGTTTCTTTCTTTTTTGGGATCAATTAAAACAATCCATGGATTTTTAAGTTGCTTTCTATGTTGCCTTCTTGACCCATTATATCCTGTAGTATCTAATTTATTCAAAAGTTTGAGCTGTTGTTCAACAGGCATATCAAATATTATATTAAGAAGCCTGGAAGTTACTTCAACTTCATCAATATTCTTCTTTTCCGAATTTATTATATTTATTTGTTGTTCCACTTTTTTTCCTATTTAGTGTCTGAGCTAAACCGCGTGTTTGGGCGGATCGTAGAGGAGCAAAGCTCACAAATTTGCCCATATGCGAGGGGCAAGAAATCTTAAAACCGGAGTGTACTACTGTACAGGAGACCACTCTTATAATTTGGCAAGATTTTGAAGCAACGCAGCTGATGGATGAGTTTTCGTTCAAACACTATTCACCTACGCCCATATCCGCAAATTGTCTTGCAATGCTATCTCTTTCATAAACAATTTCAACTCTTCGATTCAAGCCCCTTCCTTTTGTCGTATCATTTGTGGCCACCGGATGATAATGGGCATATCCTTCTGCCGAAATGTACTGAGGAGGAACACCATTTTTAACTAACAAACGAACAACCATTGATGCCCTTGCGCTTGACAGCTCCCAATTTGAGGGAAAGTAGCTTGATGAAATAGGAGAGCTGTCTGTATGTCCTTTGATTTTCACATGATATGCAAGTTTGGAAAGAACAGATGCTACTTTTTCTAGAATATCATGGCCCTTGGCAGAAAGCGTTGTTCCTCCTTGAGAAAATAATAAAAGGTCAGACATGGTAATTACAACACCATCTTCGGTTTTGGTTACACTGACCTCACCTCCCAGTTTGTTAAATAAAACAAGCTCCCTGACCTCACTGACAATTTCTTCCATCTCTTTTTCAATCATTCCACCCAGCTCATCAATCTGCTGGTTTTCAGAGGGTTCTTCAGATGGAACTGCGTGCATTGTAAGGCCTTCTCTAGTGCCGGATTCTGGTACTGCCTGCGCCCCTAAAGCACTTCTCAATGATTTTACAAGTTCTTTATAGGTTTCTTGCTGGGTGGTACTCATAGCAAAAAGTAAAACAAAAAAGCACATTAAAAGTGTCACCAAATCGGCAAACGTAGCCATCCATGCCGGCGCACCGCTTGCACCTTCTTTATTTTCATCTTCTTGAGGTGATGAAAGGGCTATTTCACCTTCAGCTTCTGTTGCAGCATCTTCAGCCATTTTTCATTCTCTTTTTTTTACTTTTTCTCTTTCTTTTCTTTTTTCTCACCCAAATAGATATTTAGCTTATCTTCCATTAATTTTGGATGTTCACCTTCTCTAATGGAAAGAATACCTTCAAAAATGATATTCATGTTGGTTATCTCTTCTTCATTTCGTCCTTCTAACTTATTGGCCATAGGAATAAAAAACAGGTTGGCCAAAACGGCGCCATAAAAGGTTGTAATCATTGCAACCGCCATCTTTGGACCAATGGATGATGGGTCATCAAGGTTT
This sequence comes from Desulfobacteraceae bacterium, assembly GCA_024227235.1. GTDB lineage: Bacteria > Desulfobacterota > Desulfobacteria > Desulfobacterales > Desulfobacteraceae > Desulfobacula. The sequence continues at coordinate 35,457 of JAAEKY010000339.1, forward strand.
GCCAGCATTTGCACAAGGCCAATCAAAGTTCCTATCATTCCAAAGGCAGGCGCATAAGCCCCCATGCTTTCAAAAATATTAGAACCAACATCAAGATTCTTTTTAGTTAAAGCCATCTTTTTTTGCATAATCGCTGCAATATCTGCTGTTTTAACGCCATCAACCGTCATTTGAAGGGCCTGGGCAAGGTATGGATCTTTGGTGTTTTGTATATCGCCTTCAATCGAAAGAAGTCCTCCTTTTCTTGCTTTATTGGACGTTTCAACCAAATTGGCAATAATTTCTTCAGGCGCTTGAATTTTAAACATAAAAATTTTAACGGATGTTTTAAAAACGCTTAAAAAATCTGCAAGAGGGTATCCTACCATTGAGGCTGCCAATGTACCACCCATTACAATCAGTATTGAAGGGATATTGACAAACATCATGATACTGCCACCAAGCAGAATGGTTCCAAGGACAAATCCCATGCCTGAAACAACACCGATAATCGAAGCTATATCCATATCTTAGGCCCTTATATAAACAGTTTCGTCGACAGGATATTCCCTGTCATATTTTTTAATCTTATCAATAGCATCCTGCGTAAGTAAAGTATTTACAGAAAAAAGTTTGGTTCCTGTATGTGTAAAAAGTCCTGTGCCAAGAGTCATACCAGGTTCAAGCTGATGCACGCCAACGCCTCTTACTGCGTATGAATCAGCTCCCATATGAAGCACTGCATATTTTTCCAACCAAACGACGATATTTGGGTCAAGTATTGTCCCTGAAAAAGATTCCAATTTTTCCAGGAATCTTTCAAGGGAAGAAACATCCTTATCATCCTTAAGTGTATCAAATACATCAGCTCCTGACAGAATCCTTGACAGCAAAGGAATATATTTTCTTTTTAGGCCTTGAGGTTTACCGCTCCCATCAGAATGTTCATTCAAATATCGAACAATCTCAGCGCTATTTTTTAATTCAGTACATTTTGAAAGGAGATCAGCCCCCTTGACCGCATACTGATTAAACAATTCCTTTTCATAATCACTTAGTTCATCTTTTGGTTTCTGTAATGTCTTTTGCGGAATAAAAAGAAGTCCGACTTCATGTAACATAGCAGCTTTTCGTAGATCTTCCAACTTTTTTTCATCAAATTTGAGCTGTTTTGCTATAAATTCGATAATATGAATGACTCTTTCACTATGCCCCCTGTTTTTTTCAACTCTAATTGTAATTAAATTGGAAAGTGCATTTGAAAATCCATCAATAGTGTTTAAAAGGGCTTTTTTAGATTTTTTTATCTCTTTTTTAAATCGCTTTCGCTCTATCGTCATTTGGTTAATTTGTTTCAAGGCATTATTCAGTGTTGTCTTTTCTTCAAAAAGCTCTGTCTTTATTTCTTTCAACTCACCTTTAAATTTATCAAGATATGAAAAGCTTTTTTCTATCTTTATTTCCTGAGAAAAAATTTTTTGTTCAGCATATTTAACTTGATGATAAATTCCATATTTTTTTCTAACTTCATCAACAAAAAAAGGTCGGATCAAAAAATCATCACATCCCTTATTCATTAACGCTAATCTATTTTCAGAGTCCGGGTAATGGGATAGGGATAAAAAGACAGCCGGCTTAAACTTGAAATCTATTTTAAACAGTTGTTTGAAACACTCATCCTGTGCGTTGTCTTTTCCCACCTCAATAATAATAAGATCTGGAGGGGTTGACTTTGCGTAATCATAGGCATTTCTAATATCGCCACATTCATGAAGAACAAATCCATTCATTTTCGAAAATTTAGATAGGTCAACGCCTATTTTTGAATCATAGATATAAAGTAAAGAAATTAGCTCTTCGTCCATAACATCCTTAATAATTAAATAGTATTTGAACGGGTCGTAGAGGAGCAAAACTCACTAACTCACCCATCTGCGGTGTTGCTGCAAAATTCTGCAAAATTATAAATCGGGCCCCATGTACAGTAGTACACACCAGTTTCAAAATTTTTTGAGCCTTGTATATGGGTAACTTTCCGCCCAAATACGGATTTGCGGTCAGACATTAAATAATCTTTGGTTATTCAGAGTAATCACTCATCCACCATTCATCCCAACGAGTTTCCATGATACTTTGTGCCAACTGTTTGCCAATTTTAGTCTTCACTCTTTTAAGAACAACTGGTAACCATTTTTCAGGCCCTTTTGCGCCAGTATCATTAATTTTCTTCAGTTCCAAGATGAAAGACAGTTGGTCAGCATCATTTGCGAGTTTTGCTTCTTTTGATTCACATAAATTAAACTCATCCATAAGATTTTTAATATCATTACCAAATGGGAGTTGCTTTATCAAATGAGAAATTGCTTTGGCCTCATCAACTTTTGAATACTTTTTTTCCACATAGTTAAAATCCCCAGTTCTGGCCTCAGCTATATCATGAACCAATGCCATAGTAACCAGTCTTTCACAATTAACATCCGTATCTATCTTTGCCATAGTAAAGCAAATAAAGGCTGTCATAAAACTGTGCTCGGCAATACTTTCTTTTCCAGATCCTAAAAATGCATAGCCGGATCGAATGATATCCTTAAGTATTCTCACCTCAAATAGTAAGTTTGCAACCTGCTTCATTTTCAATCCAATCTCATTATAATCTCAACAATTCTTGACTTTTTATAAAACAGGAGTTTAAATAAAGTCAAGAATTCAAGATTAAACCAAAGCAAATCAGGAGGCAAATATGCGGTCCCACATAACATTAATTGCAACTTTAGTTTCGACTATTTTGGGAGTTGCATTTTACTCAATGGGTTTTGCTCAAGAAGATATAGAGTTTAAAATAGGAGAAGATTCTGGATTTTATTATACAATAAAAAAAGGCGATACTTTGTGGGATTTATCTCAACAATTTTATAATTCTCAGTGGGATTGGCCAGGGCTTTGGGAAATGAATGATGATATTAAAAACCCTCATTGGATTTATCCTGGTAAAACAATCCGTATCTTTTTAAAAGAAAAAAGCAAGCTTAAGCCCATAGTCGTAACTGTTAAGAAAGTAAAAAAAGTAGAAAAAGAAGTGGTTCCGGTAAAAATTGAAACCTTTTTTTCTTTTTCAGAAATTGATAATGTTGCATTTCTAAAAAAAAAGCCTCAAGCTTCTCTTGGATCCATTATCAAAGAACGGGACAACAATCGTATGATGTCAGTTGATGATATTATATATATAAAACCATCAGGGAAAAAAGAACTTGTTATCGGAAAAATCTATCATATTTTCACAGCTATTAAGGTAAAAGAAAAACTTGATAATAATAATTTCAAGGGTATAAAACACCTGATCAAAGCGAAGGTTAAAATTCTTGAGCATAAAGCAGGCTATGTTACTGGGTTAATAACCAAAGCCTATAGAGCTGTATATAAAGATGATATGATTATGGAATACTATAAGCGGGATTCTACATTAACGGTTGAAGAGGATCCAGCGCCTATTAATGCCAGGATTATCTGTTCTGAAGATAATGATCTTATGATAAATGACTCTCGAATCGCATTTATTAATTCAGGAAAAGGCATTGTAAAACCTGGACAAATTTATACCATTTTAAGAAAAAATGAGATCAAGGATAATTCTCTGACCCCATCTTTTTTAAAAAAGAATTCAATTAAACTTGAGAATCTTGAGTCTGGTAGGTTGATTGTTCTTCACACTGAAGATATCGCATCAACCGTCATGATTTTGAATTCAAAATATGCAATCCATCCAAATGATATTGTAAATTAAGGATTAGCCCGCAAACTCGTTTCGGGTCTGATCTTTAGGTTATGAAATATCTGGGTTAGGGTTCAATATGCTATATTTGATCCCAAGTGACCCTCAGGATCTCCTGGTAGGTGGTATACCCTTTAAGCATTTTTTTAATACCATTCTGACGTAATAGGACAAGCCCTTCTTCTATTGCTTTTTTCCTTAAATCGCCCAGCCCTGCATCGCCAGAGGTCAGCTGTTTGAGAGATTCTGAGTATGGCATAATCTCATATATACCTGTGCGCCCCATATAACCAGTATTTCTGCATTTCACACACCCTTTACCGTGTTTGAGTCTGACCACTCCCGTGGCGTTAATTTTCAGCCCAAGATCTGCAAGCTCTTTTGCATCCATTTCAAATTCCTGAGCACAATTTGGGCAAATTTTCCTCACCAATCTTTGAGCCACAATGCCGATCAATGATGAATGAATAAGATATGGAGGGATACCTAAATCAAGAAGTCTGAAAATGGTTGAAACTGCATCATTTGTGTGAAGTGTAGAAAGAACCAGATGTCCGGTTAATGCTGCCTGTACTGCTGCCTGTGCTGTTTCAAGATCTCTTATTTCACCCACCATGACAATATCAGGGTCCTGACGAAGTATATTTCTTAAAACACCCCCAAATGTCACATCAATGGACGGCTGGACTGCTATCTGATTGAATTCCTCATGGATCATTTCAATGGGTTCTTCAATGGTTGTAATATTTATTTCTGGTGAAGAGATCGATCTTAGGGTTGAATACAGAGTGGTTGATTTTCCTGACCCGGTAGGTCCTGTCACAAGGACAATTCCGAATGGCATGGTAATCAAACTTTTATATCTTTCAAAATCATTTTTAAAAAAACCCAACATTTCCAGGTCCTGGAAAAGAACATCCGGGTCCATAATTCTTAAAACCACCTTCTCACCAAACGCTACCGGAATGGTAGAGACCCTGATTTCAACCTCTGTCTGATCTTTTTCCATTTTAATTCGGCCATCCTGAGGTCTTCTTTTTTCGGCCATATCCAGCCTGGAAAGGGTTTTTATTCTACTGACCACAGCATTATGAAGCTTTTTCGGAAGTTTGTAGACAGTATGAAGCACCCCGTCGATTCTCATTCGAACAAGGCAAATATCTCGTTTGGGTTCGATATGAATATCACTTGCTTTTTGGTCAAAAGAATAGCTGAATAAATGATTTACTGCATTTACAATATGCTGGTCTGTGGCAGGTAATCCATCTAAAGACTTTACACTGACAAACTGCTCCATATTGCCGATATCAATTCCTTTTGTTGAAAAAAGGTCTTCTGCAGCAGAAATAGAATACCTGAACCCAAAAAATTCATTAATCAGTTTTTCAATATCTGATTTTGAACTTACAACCGCCTTTACCTTCAGCTTTGATACCATTTCTACATCGTTAATGGCCTCGCCATTAAACGGATCAGGGGTTGCAACAACAAGTTTACCTTCCTCAACATTCAAGGGAAGCAATAAATGCTTTGCCGCAAATGATTTTGATATCATCCCCGTCACAAGATTAAGTTCAAGTTTTAAAGGATCGATTTTTTTATAAGGGACTTTCCATGCATGAGCCAGGGCTTTGTATATCAGATCTTCATCAATTCTTTTTGCAGGCTGATCCTTTCGCTCTATTTTTAAATACACGACAACATCAATAAAAGAGACAAGAGCAGCCCGCTGATCTTTTGATAAACCTTTATCTATTTTTTTTGCTTTTTGTTTCAGAAGAATATTTTTTACCTTGGTCTCTTTTTTTAAAAGATCTTGAGCTTGCTCCTTAGTGATTAGTTTGTCGGCCATTAGAGCTTTACAAATATTTTGCGAAAAGAATCTTTTGTTTGTTTGATTCTGCATAAGAATAGTCATCCTAATAGATATAGGGTTAATGTCTATCTTTTATTTATATGAGTAGCGATTTAAATTGTAAAGCATAAGATTATTTTTAAATCTACTTGTGATCGCCCCGTTGTCTGAACAAAGCGCTAACAATTTCCAGAAAAAAATTCTAATTGTGCCGATAAAATTTAACGGCAATGGTTATTAGACCTATAAAACTGTTTCAGCTTTTATAAATCCATATGACTTTTTCTTGACATTTAAACTTTTGTCTGAACAAATACAAAAATTATTTTTACCGTAAGGACTGGAAATTATATAAATTGAACAGAAATTGTGAAGAATTTTGGATCTTATTCAAAGCGCATAAAAGGTTGAATACCGTGATGTATCTGGCCTTTGATGCAACGCCATAAATGAGTCACATGCTAAAAATTATGTTCAAGTAATTTCTTTTCCGGTCATAGGAAAGACTTTTGACTCATATCAAATTATTATTAACAACCGTTTTCTGGGGGGGGACCTTTATAGCAGGAAAATATATTGCGCCAGGTATTGACCCATACTCAGGTTCATTTTTAAGATTTTTAATTGCTTCTTTTTTCCTTATTTTTTTTACCATAAAAATTGAAGGGCGTCTGCCTAAGTTAAACGCCAGCCAAATATTTATTATTCTTTTACTGGGACTTACAGGTGTCTTTTCTTATAATTTATTTTTTTTCTCGGGACTTAATTATATTCAGGCGAACCACGCATCACTGATTATTGCCAACAACCCTATTCTCATAAGCCTCTGCTCAGTTATTTTTTTTAAAGAAAAGATCAACCTTTTAAAAATTTTCGGACTTTTTATCTCTGTAACCGGTGCTTTATTTGTTATTACAAATGGAAACCTTTTTGAATTATTCACACTTGGGATAGGAAAAGGAGAGCTTCTCATTTTTGGATGTGTTGCCAGCTGGGTCGTATACTCAATCTTGGGGAAAAGGGCTATGAATGATTTATCACCCATTGTTTGTGTATGCTATTCATCCATTGCGGGAACTATACTGCTTTTTTTCCCTGCGTTTTATAAAGAAGTGTTTGTAAATATGATATCTTACAAACCGTTGGAATGGGCAAGTTTGTTCTATCTGGGTTTTTTTGGCACGGTGCTTGGTTTTCTATGGTATTATGAAGGGATTAAACGAATTGGCCCTATGAAAGCCGGTATTTTTATAAACTTTGTTCCTGTCAGTGCCATTATCCTGGCATTTATGTTTTTAAAAGAACCCATAACTTTATCTTTATTTTTTGGAGCAGCACTCGTTATTACCGGCGTATATTTAGCCAACACCGCTGGGTTAATAAACCACAAAAAAAATTAATGTTTACTGCTGCTATGCCCCGGGTATTTCATAACCTAAAAGGGCAAACCCAAAACAATTTTGCCTGAATATGGTCAACGGTAAAGCCTGAAATAAAAAAAAGTGCTGGATGATATCTCAAACATCCAGCACTTTTTTAATTATAGTATACCGAGTTTTCTTTAGTCTTCTTCAATGACAATAGCGTCTTCTTCACAGACTTCTACACAGCTTTCACAGCCCATGCATTCTTCAGCATTAACTGGAACTGATTTCTCATCTTCCATTTCAAAAACTTCTACTGGACATACGTCTACACATTCTTCACAACCAACGCATTTTGCCTGGTCAACAATTGGGTTAAATGCCATCTTAATAGCCTCCTTAATAAATTAACATAATTCTATTATAAATTCATTTTTTAAAAATATAATCTGTATAAAAAACGCTTTTACAACATGTGATTAATTAAAATCAAGTTTTTTATCACTTTAATTTTATCAAACATACAGGTATCTGTTTATCTGACAGGTTAAAGAGTTCATTTATTTCACTCCCGGAAAAAAAACTTAGTTTCACTTGCCCTAAAAGTGAACACCCATCATTTACTACGGGTACATTATTTCCCCGATGGCTCTTATCTTGAATTACATACCTCAAATAATCGCAAAATTGATGGTGCCATTCACTTTTATTTTCACAATCATTTTCATGCACTTTTATCTTATCGATGTCAAGGGCATTTACAACATCTTTACAATTAGACTCCATATAATTAAACACCGCTTCACTGGTGGTAATAAATAATGGCGTGTTCTCTTGAGTGTTTAATACTTGTTTATACAATAAGTACCTTGACCAGGAGCTAATTCGTTCCCGGGTCATGATACCTCCTGTATCTTTATTGTCATGCAAATTAGTATCATTGGTTTGGGCTAAAGAGTTGTCTATGCCTCTCAAAGTTGAGATAAGTTCATCTTTAGTTTTATCAAGATCTTTTAGCTTTAAATCAATGTCCTCATTCTGGTGATCACATAATTGAGCCATTTTTAAAAATAATAAATCTTTCTGAACGTTCGATTCTTTAGATGTTGCTTCCTTTTTAACGCCTTTTGCACTCTTTAATTGTGATTTTATGGATGTCACATCTGAATCGCTTATAAAATACGGATTATCCTGGAGCAATAATTTGAGATTATGTTCATTCCCTTTATGAATTTTAACCCATTCCATATACTCCTCAATTTTTTGTTCAACCAAAGTAATCTCTTTAGGGGAACAAAAAATTGGATCGATTTTCCCCTGTTTAAAGAAATTTTTCAAATATTGCTGATCGCCTATGTCCGGACAAATTGACAAATACTGAAACACTGGGAAAAAGCCCAATATGGTATTCATCTGGTGTCTAGTAATATGCGTAAATGGAAAAAATAAAAATTGATTTACCATAGTCTATGCCTTTTTATCATGAACACTGATGCCTAAATTAATGAGCTGTTTTCGTATTTTATCAGCCATTACCCAATCTTTTTGTTCTCTTGCATGCTCCCGCTTCATCATAAGAGTCTGAATTTTACTGGAGTATTCCTTTGCTTTACCAAATTTGAAAATCTTAAGGACAGAATCAATCTCTTTGAAGCACCCGATTAATTTTTCAGCACTTTCAGGATCAATTTTGTTTTGATTGATTAACCCATTGATATTCTTTACATGGGCTATTAATGAAGAAATCACACCGGAAATTTTTAAATCATCTTCCATGGATTGAACAAAGGCTGATCTGATATCATAGATTAATTGATCAATTCCTTCAAAAATTTTCCCGGTTTTTATGACACTCAAGGTACCCAGGCACCGATTAATTTTATTTAATGTATATTGTGCCTGTTTTAAAGATTGTTCTGATAAAAGTAAGGTTTTTCTATAATGGTTAGAGATCAACCAGAATCGAATAGTGTTTAATTCCCAACCCTGGTCTGAAAGAGTCTCAAGGGTCAAATCTTCTAAGTTACTAGCCCCCAAAGATCCATCATAATGAACCGGATCACAATGAAGCCAATACTTGGCAAGACTTGCTCCTTTTGCTGCCTTGGCAATGGCCACTTCGTTTTCATGATGGGGGAATATGAGCTCTCGACTGCCGGTTTGAATATCAAAATTATCTCCTAAAAACTTCATGGCCATAGCCGCACACTGCAAATGAAGTGATGGACGAACATTACCCCACTGGGTTTTAATACCGACCCCTCTTTTGAGTTCTGAAAGACGGACTCTTTTTAATAAAGTGAAATCCTTTGGATTCCGTTTTTCATATTCATCAAGATCAACGGTTGCACCCAGTTTTATTTTATCTAGTTTAACATTTGAAAAATCACCATATTCTGGAAAGCTTCCAATATCAAAATATAAGGAGTGCAGTTTCTCGTATGCATGCTGATTTGAATGGAGCTGTCTTACCACATCGATCATTTCTTCAAAATGATCTGATACTTTTGGATATGCTTCTGCTTCCCGAATATTCATTTTTTTAAGATCTGTCTTAAAATAATCAATATACTTTTGTGTAAACTCGGAAAGCTTCATTCCCGCCTCAGAAGATCCCTGAATGGTTTTGTCATCGTAATCTGTAATATTAACAATATGATTGACAGATATCTTGTTGTACTCAATGTATCTTACAAGTAAATCTGTAAATGCATATCTTCTCAGCTGCCCGATATTGAGTCTTTTATGAACAGTCGGTCCACAGGTGTATACAGATACTTTTTCTTTTTCATACGGTTCAAATGGCAATTTGGATTTTGAAAAAGTATTATAAAAAGATAATGCAATATGTTTTTCTACGGAGAAAAGGTTAGTGGATAGATACCGTTCCCCACTGTCCGGCAAAATTGCCACAACATCACCTTTTTTTATCTTTTTTGCTTCTTCAATTGCTGCTGCCAAAGCCGCACCACTGCTCATCCCAACAAACAACCCCTCTTTTTCTGCGAGCATGCGGGCGGTTTCAAATGCCGTATCATCATCAATATTTACTTTTTCGGTCAAGCGGTTTTTTTCTAATATTTCAGGTGTGTAAGACTCTTTCATATTTTTAAGGCCTTGAATTTTATGCCCCAAATATGGTTCAGCACATATAATCCTTATATCCTCATTATACTCTTTTAATCGTCTTGAAAGCCCCATAAGGGTCCCACTTGTTCCGATGGTCGCCACAAGTGAAGAAATCTTACCTTGGGTTTGCTCAATAAGTTCAGGCCCTGTTGTATAATAATGTGCTCTCCAATTGGCTTCATTATTATATTGATCCGTTAAAAAATACTTATCAGGGTTTTCCCTGGCAAGCCTGTATGCTTCTTCAATCGCACCGTCAGATCCTAAATGCTTGGGGGTTAAAATGATATGGGCCCCTCTTGCTCGTAAAATAGATTTTCTTTCTTCACTTGCATTCTCTGCCATTGTGAGTGCAATTTTATATCCTTTAACCGCACAAATCATAGCAAGTCCAATGCCTGTGTTTCCACTGGTAGCCTCAATAACGGTTTTATCTTTGGTTAGCTCACCATTTTTTTCAGCCTCGCTGATCATATAAAGGGCTGCCCGGTCTTTCACAGATCCACCGGGGTTCATGTATTCCAGCTTGGCAAAAATTCTTACCCCTTTTACCGGATTTATCTTTGTTATCTCAACAATTGGGGTGTTACCAATGGAATCAATAATTGAAAATGTCATTTTTATTTACCCTTTACCATATTGAACTATCCGAGCACCTATTCTTACCTTGACTTTTAAAGCATAAAATGGCTTTATACAGTAATTTTAATCGATGTGCAATTTTTTTACTGGGAAGAACATGTTCTGTTTGGTAAGAAAAAAGTATCTGCCATTTATTGCGGTGGTTGCTTTCTTTTACATATTTATCTCAAGCAAAGGCTTTGCTGACGCAAAAGCCTTATCCCAAGACCCCAAAGAAGTTTCCTGGCATATTTCTGCACAAGTCGTAACCTTCGACAATAAAAAAAACCTTTATATTGCAGAAGACGATGTAGTCATCACTGGCGGAAAGACCAGGCTTGAGGCTGACTATGTTGAATTTTCAAACAAAACAAAAGAGGCCTTTGCTCAAGGTAATGTTATTTTAATATCGGGTGAAGATTCTATTGCCTGCAATGCAATGAATATTAATCTTGCGACTCAGACCGGAACGATAAAAAAAGGGTCGATTTATATACAAAAAAATAATTTTTATATTAATGGTGAAAATATCAGAAAAACAGGAGACTTTTCCTATAGTATGGATAAAGGTTCCATTACATCCTGCGCTGGAGAAAATCCAGATTGGAAGATTACAGGTAAAGATATTAACGTCACAGTTGAAGGGTACGGAACTGCAAAACATGGTATTTTCTGGGCTAAAAAAGTCCCTGCTATTTACATCCCATATATAGTATTCCCTGTTCAAGCAAAGCGATCGACAGGTTTTTTAACACCCAGGGTCACCTCCTCCGATAGAAAGGGGGTTGAATACGAGCAGCCGTTTTTTTGGGCAATATCAAGAAATACTGATGCAACAATTTATGCAGATTACATGTCAGATCGAGGAACTAAGGCAGGGGCTGAATACAGATACATTCTGGATAACAAAACAAAAGGTGCTGTGTCCTTTGATTATCTTAGGGATAATAAAATAGATGACGGGACCCAAATTTCAAACAACTATAGCTATTCTTCTACCCCCCAAAGAACCAATGCTGACCGATACTGGTTCAGAATGAAACACAACCAGGAACTTTCCAATGGATTTACAGCCAAGCTGGATATTGATGTGGTCAGTGATGAAGATTACCTTCTAGAATTCAAAGATGGGTTCACGGGGTATAATGAAACTAAAAATTACTTTGAAAAAGCATTCGGAAGAAGCCTTGATGAATATGATAATACTACCCGAAAGAACTGGTTAAATATTAACAAAACATGGTTGAACTACTCCTTCAACATCGATACATTATGGTTTGATAATATCAATGCCAGAAAACAAGATACTGCTGATACAACTTTGCAGATACTTCCAAGCATTCAGTTTGATGCGTTAAAACAGAAAATAGGGGCTTCAAGATTTTATTACTCTCTTGGTACTGAAATTCAATCTTTTTACAGGAAAGATACGACGGCCACACTTGTTAAGGGTCAACGAACAGATATTTATCCTAGAGTGTATTGGCCCATGAAGTTTGGTAAAATTTTCAATTTTGAGCCTTCTTTAGGGGCAAGACAAACGGTCTGGCACACGAATAATTTTACAGATATCAATGGCAGCTCTGACAATTTCAGAACAAGGCAAATGTATGATATTGGCGCTGAATTGTCTACAAAATTAGTTAAAATTTTTAATCAGAATAACGCCTTTGCAAATAAAATAAAGCATGAATTCATACCCAAACTTGACTATACTTTTATACCGAATATTGATCAAACAGATCTGCCCTACTTTACTTCGCTTGATAGAATTGAGGAACAAAATCTAATTACCTGGTCTCTTACCAATTATTTTATTTCTAAAAAGACAAAAAAAACTCCCCGAGGGGAAGAAAAGACAACTTACCACGATTTGGCTTATGTTAAACTGTACCAAAGTTACGATATCAAAAAGGAAAAGAATAATGAATCAAAACCCTTTTCAGATATTACACTTGAGAGTGAACTGAATCCAAACGGATTTTTCAGCCTTGATATGGACATTATCTGGTCGCCATATAACACCCATTTTAAAACCGTAAATATTGGTAATACAATAAAAGATAACAGAGGGGACTCTTTAAGAACGGAATATAGATACACAAGCAGTCTTTTGAAAACTGTGTTCTCAAGAATAGACATCAGCATTACAGATGAGCTAAGGACGTATTATTCCATTGAAAAAAACCTTTTTAATGATAAGACCGTAGAAATGCAAGCCGGATTCGCCTATAAAAGATCCTGCTGGGCATTCAATCTTTACATTTCAGAAGCGCGGGGCGAAAAGGCTGTTACTTTTCTAATAAACCTTCATGGGATCGGAGAGTTTGGTACAAAATGATTGAACGCATAAGCTGGTTTGCACTTCTTACAAGAAGCAATTTTGAGCAAACAGTATATTCCAGTATTATTAAAAAAAACATTGAAGCTTTTTTACCAAAAATTAAAAAGAAAAGCCGACGAAAAGACAGAAATCTGATGATCGAAATCCCTCTTTTCCCGGGCTATATTTTTGTAAAATCAGGATTTGAACCCGCAGCTCAGCTGAATATTTTAAAAACAACCGGCGCTGTTAGACTATTAGGGAATCAATCAGGCCCCGTACCCGTACCCCAGGCACAAGTTGAATCTTTAAAAATCATGACAAGCGCAAATATGGACTTGATTACTGGCACGAATATCCGTTTAGAAAAAGGAGATCCTGTCATTATTATAGAGGGTCCGATGGCAGGAGCCACTGGAGAATTTACAAGATATAAAGGCAAAGGGCGCGTTGTTATTAAAATAGAGGCTTTAGGACAATATGCAGGTGTTGAAGTACAAGAAAATAATATCGAAAAAGTCCCAGGTTTACTCGCATAACTCCTTGACTTTTTATCAAATTTTATTTAAAACCTTTAAAAACAAAGATAAGATTTATCATAAAAATACAAAAGAGGCCGCATGAATAAGCTTGAATTAATTTCAACATTGAAAGAAAGAGCAAACTTGACAAAATCTGAGGCTGCTGAAGTCATTAAGGTTTTTTTTAACTCACTTTCCGACTCATTTGCAAGTGGAGAAAGAGTCGAGATAAGAGGGTTTTGCAGTTTTCACATAAAAGAGTACAAAAGTTACACAGGCCGAAACCCAAAAACAGGCCAAAAAGTGACGATTCCCCCCAAACGATTACCATTTTTTAAATGCGGTAAAGAACTAAAGGAGCGGGTGGATTATTAAAAAATGGGTGTTGATCAAGCCATGCCTGATTTTGATCAAATGCAATACCAAGATAAAATTTTATTAGAGCTATCCCATATCATTAAGACAAAAAAAATTCCCAATGCCCTTCTTTTTTTTGGAAACGAGAATACAGGAAGGAAAAAAACGGCTTTTTACTTTGCAAAAGGCTGTAATTGCTTGAGTCAGACTGGCCTTGCCTGCGACACTTGCAAATCTTGTCGAAAAATAGATGCAAAAAGCCATCCTGATATTTTGATTATCGAACTTAAAAAAGAAAAAAAAATAATTTCCATATCCCAGATTCGTGAAATGGGTGTGGCCATTTCTTCTAAACCGAATGAGGCCAAATTCAGGATGGTACTTATTTCAAATGCAGACCTCATGAATATTCAGGCTCAAAATGCTGTATTAAAAATGCTTGAAGAGCCACCTGAAAAGACCTTTTTTATCCTCTTAGCCAATAAGATATCAAGGCTTTTGCCAACCATTATTTCAAGATGCCGGAAATTTAGATTTAACCCTTTAACGGATACGGTCATTGAGCAATACTTGATAAAAAATTTCAAGGTGAATAAAGAACTGGCCCATATCGCATCAAAAACAGCTGACTCAAATTTAGAAAAAGCACTAATGTATTTGGATCCGGACAGTGACGGAAAAGGCATTAACTGGATTAAAAGAAGACAATGGTTACTTAAAACCTTTGCAGATATCATTCAAGCAGACAATAATAATAGTGTATCAAAAGGACTAATGTTTTCACAAAAATTAAGTCTTAATCCTGATCTTATCGATGATACGATGGCTATTCTTAAAACTTTTCTTCGAGACTTAATGATTTTTAAGCACCATTCTAAAAAAATAGTTAATCTTGATTTTTTTGACACTTTTACAGATATTAGTCAGAAAGTACCCTCAAATAAATTTTCCGAATGGATTAAAGCTGTTTTTGAAATGGAAAAAAGATTGGAGTCAAACTGTACACTAAGATTAACCTTAGACAATTTTTTCCTTAAAATTGCAGGGTGCAAAGGAAAATTGATTTATGATTAAAGTTGCGGGTGTTAAATTTAAAACAGCGGGGAAAATATATGATTTCAAAAGTGATGCTTTTGTCTTAAAAGAGGGCGATCCTGTAATTGTTGAAACGGAACAGGGCCTTGGTTTTGGGAAAATTGCTGTGCCACCTGTTGAAATTGAAAAATCAAATAAAAAGCTCAAACAGATTGTCCGTATTGCCACCAAGGAGGACTTTATACGAAGAGAAGAAATAAAAAAACTTGAAAAAAAAGCGTTTGACTTTTGTATTCGATGTATCAATGATTTGGGTCTTCTCATGAACCTGTTCAGTGTTGAGAGCACGTTTGATCGAAACAAGCTTACTTTTTTTTATACTGCTGATGGCAGAATTGATTTCAGAGAGCTAATCAAACTTTTAGTGAAAGAATTCAGCATTCGAATAGAGATGCGCCAGGTAGGGATTCGTAATCTTTCAAAACATTGCGGTGGTATTGGCAAATGCGGCAGGGAACTTTGCTGTTCTTCTTTTATGCACACGTTTGAACCTGTTTCTATAAAAATGGCAAAAGAACAAGGGCTGTCATTAAATCCTACAAAAATTTCAGGTGTATGCGGCAGGCTTATGTGCTGTCTAACATTTGAAAATGAAACATACAAAGGACTTAAACGCAAGATGCCCAAACTTGGAAGGAAAATTACAATAGAAGAAGGCAAGGGAAAAGTGATCAGGCAAAATGTATTAAAAGAAAGCATTACTATTCGGTTAGAAGATAAGACTGAAATAGAAAAAACCATCCAACAACTGGATAAATCAATAACAGGATCTACCCAATAATGACTATCAAGAATCAATTTTTTACAACACCAATATACTATGTTAATGCCAAACCCCATTTAGGGCATGCCTATACATCCATTGCTGCTGATGTTGCCACTCGATTTAAACAGATGGAAGAATATGACACATTTTTTCTCACAGGAACAGATGAGCATGGAGATAAGATTGTTCAAGCAGCAGAAAACCAAGAAACGACACCCAAAAAATATGCAGACAAAATCAGCAAACTTTTTCAGGATTTATTGCCACTATTAAATATTAAAAACAACCATTTTATAAGGACGACTGATCCGAGCCATATCAAGGTGGTTAAAAAAGTTCTTTCAAAAATATATGAGTCTGGTGATATTTATTTTTCAAGCTATGAGGGCCTATATTGTTTTGGGTGTGAACGCTTTTACCAGGAAAGGGAGCTTGTTGACGGAAAATGCCCTGATCACGGAGTTGAACCGCAAACAATAAAAGAATCTAATTATTTTTTCAAAATGAGCAAATACCAGGAATGGCTGATTAATCACATTAAAACCAATCCTGATTTTATTCGACCCGTACAATATAAAACTGAAATTCTTTCCTTTTTGAAAGAACCTTTGGAAGACCTCTGCATTTCCAGACCAAAATCCCGATTGACCTGGGGAATCACCCTGCCCTTTGATGAAGACTATGTCACCTACGTATGGTTTGATGCACTTGTAAACTACATTTCAGGCATTGGATACCCAGAGGGTGAACTTTATAAAAAATTCTGGTCTGGCGCCCGTCATTTCGTTGCCAAAGATATTATCAAGCCCCATGGAATCTACTGGCCCATCATGTTAAAAGCCGCCGGTATAGAAATATATAATGGACTGAACGTTCACGGGTTCTGGAATGTAAAAGGCAGTAAAATGTCAAAAAGCATTGGAAATGTTACAGATCCTATTCAAGTAACAAAAGAATACGGTGTAGATGCGTTCAGATATTTTCTCATGAGGGAAATGGTCTTTGGTCTGGATGCCAATTTTACCCAGGAAACCATTGTAACTCGGATCAACTCAGATCTTGCCAATGATTTGGGGAATGTCTTTTCCAGAGTCCTTTCAATGAGTCATAGGTATTTCAAAGGCGAGGTAAGAGAACCAGACACTGATATTGAAAAAGACAAATCCCTGTCTTTAGAGACCGATGCAAAAATTGCTATGGGTACATTTAAACAAGCTATGGCATTGTGTGAATTTCATAAAGGTGTCGGGGCTATCTGGCAATTTATCAGCACTATGAATAAATATATTGACACAAATGAGCCCTGGGCTTTGGCCAAGAATGATGCCAATACACCTGTTCTTGAAACAGTCCTTTATAATCTTTTAGAAGGATTAAGGGTGGTTTCATGTTTGATATATCCCATTATGCCGCACACGTCTTTTAACATGCAGAAAACCTTGGGCATCGCCAAAAAGAAAGAGGGCTATTACACCTTGGAAGAGATGGCCTCCTGGGGACAGATGAATAAAAGAACCATCCTAACAAAACCAGATATTTTATTTCCTAGAATTCAAGTAGATAAGACCACAAAAGTTACTCCAAATGCTGAAATAAACAAACACAAATCTCAAAAAGACATCAAAAAAACGAAGGCACTAAAACCGAAATTAAAGAAAGAGATCACTATTGAAGATTTCGCTAAGATTGATTTAAGAACCGGTACCGTTATAAAGGCTGAAAAAATTGAAAAATCCGATAGGCTTTTAAAGCTAAAAGTTGATCTTGGAGCAGACATAAGGCAAGTCGTTGCTGGGGTTGCAAAAAATTACACTACAGAAGAAATTGTTGGGAAACAGGTAATTGTTGTAGCCAACTTAAAAGAAGCCAAACTAATGGGAGAGATATCTCAGGGGATGATCCTTGCTGCCAGTAACAAAAAGAAACTGGTGCTTTCTGGTTTTGATGAAAAGATTGCACCGGGCAACCCTGTAAAATGATACCCACATATGGTTACACGAAAAAAAGAAAACTCCTGGCGAGATTTTCAATCTGAATATATTATTAAAAAAAGAAAAAAAGCTCTTTTTTTAAACCGTATTAAAAAAATTTCAGTGTCACTGGCTGTCTTGTTTTTAATTACAGCTATCGGATTTTATAAATTTAATACGCCTGAAACCAAAAAAGCTGTTCCTCAACTTGTAAAGCAGGAACAGGCACCCTCCCAAAAAAAAGAATCTAAAAATCAATTTTATTTATCAAAGAATCAATTGAACCACATCATCAGCAGCACAGACTTTATCAAAACTGATAAAAACATCTTTTTTGTGGATACCCCTGAACAAAGCTATAAAATTACAACCAGTATTGATATTTATCTTCAAGATTTTTTAATATCCTTGATGAATCGTACCAAAAAACTTAAACGGGGCAAACCTCAAAGAATTGCCCTTGTCGTCATGGAAGCAGATTCAGGCAAGATAATCGCCATGACCGGATTTGATCTTGAAAATCCAGATGCCAATCCTTGTATCGATGCAGACTATCCTGCCGCCAGCATTTTTAAAATTGTGACTGCTGCAGCGGCTATTGAGAGCCTCGGATATACCCCTCAGACACAACTGTATTTTAACGGTAACAAATATACACTTTATAAGCGTCAGCTAAAAGACGTTAAAAATAAATACTCCTATAAAATTTCTTTTTCCAGAGCGTTTGCCGAGTCTGTAAATCCGGTGTTTGGAAAAATTGGGAAAAATTATCTTGGCAAAAAAAGACTTGAATCTTATGCAGATGCATTTGGGTTCAACCAAATCATTGAATCGGAATTACCTTTTATTTCTGGTTCTTTTGAAACGAACAGCAGTGAATACCACCTGGCTGAGCTTGGGTGCGGATTTAACACGGATACTACGATATCACCAATGTTTGGTGCGATGCTTACTGCTGCAGTAGTCAATTCAGGTGATCTCATGCTGCCAAGTATTGTTGAACATGTAACAGACTCTGATGGAGAAATCATTTACAAAAATCAAAAATCAACTTATAAATCAGCTATACGCCCAAAAACAGCGGCAACAATGATAAAATTAATGGAGAAAACGATTCAAAGAGGTACGGCGAGAAAGTCCTTCAGAGGGGCTTCCAAAGATACAGTTCTTTCCAAATTAGTCATTGGTGGAAAAACCGGATCACTCTATAATAGAGGCCATACGGTTAAATACGATTGGTTCACTGGTTTTGGAAAAGAAAAAAGAGGAAACAAAAAAATTGCTATATCTATTGTTGTGGGTCACCGCAAATATATCGGGACAAGAGCAACGACTTATGCAAAGATGATTTTAAAACAATATTTTAAAAATAATGATATGACTGCAAAATTACATTAGGTAAACTCTTTTAAGGATTGGGGCAAAAAGACGAGCAATACTGTTCAAGTTATTGAGTTCGCGATCCTAAAATATTGGAGGAAAGAATGATTCTGCAAAAAACAACTTTTTTAAACTCATTATTAAGCCGGGTTAAAAAAATATTCTTAATTCATATTGAGGTTGGAAAATCAATAAAAGCTGCAAAAGATAATTCTATCATATTATTCCCATATCTACCCAACCTTCTATCCTGTGGAATCTCTGCATTTGTTGCATTTAAAGGAAGTAGCAGCGGTCAGGATTTCAATTTAGATCAAATCCAGGAGATGATGCTTTCGCTTAAAGAAAAAAGACTATCTGCTGATGCGGCTATGGATAATATTCAGGATGAATATTTAGGAGGCGATGGTTTTTTAGATCTCTTATTTGAACAATGCCAGGGGGTCAAACAAGAAAATATTTTTTCTACTCTCTTTTTTAATAAAAAACAAAAAGAGACACTGTCTTCTATTGTAGAAAATTTAGAGCAATTGATAAAGGATCAAACATCCATTTTTAAAAAAGAAATTTCAAACTTTTCATCCGAAGATATTGAAACCATTTCTCTTCGGATTGAGAAACTTCAAGATATTTGCTGGTGTATCAAGAAAGAAATCTTAGATAACATTACGGCCATCAGTAAGCTTGCAATTGGACTTGATAGCTCAAAAAATTTAGAAGAACTTATCGTTTATAAAAGGATCAATGCCGTATTGAACAGCATTGACCGTCTTGAAGTGCGAGGCAGAGATTCTGCTGGAATATCTGTTATTTTTACATTAACAAAACAAGAATTTGAAAATTTCAGAGAAGGGCTGATCAAGGCGGGGCTTTCAGAGAGATTAAAGCAGAGAACAAACCACCTGGTTCTTTCCAATAACAGTGTTACCATCAATGATACATTTCCAGAAAACGGTGATCATTTTGTTACCATTTCCTTTGCTTATAAATTTGCTGCTGAAATCGGAGCGCTGGGAGATAATGTGTCTTTTATCAGAAGTCAGATCAAAAATGATCTCATGCTTCAATTGCTTTGCAAATATAATTTTGTCGCGAATTCTGTATCTGCTCATACGAGGTGGGCGTCTATCGGCGATATTAATGTTGCCAATTGCCATCCGCAAGATAACACGCCCACAGATAAAGGAATTGGAAAAACAGGTATTATTCATGTCTGTCTGAATGGAGATATTGATAATTATCTTGAATTAAAGACAGACTATGAAGCAAGATATGATAAAATCCATAAAGATATTAATACAGATACTAAACTGATTCCACTGCAAATTGAACATTATCTGAAGCTTAACCACCCAATCGAAGAGGCATTCAGACTGGCGGTTAATGATTTCGAAGGGTCCCATGCGATTAGTATGCATGCCGATCTAGCCCCTGGTAAACTATTTCTTGCCCAGAAGGGGAGCGGACAAGCCATTTTTGTTGGAATTGCCAAAGACCATTATATCGCTGCATCTGAACTGTATGGCATAGTGGAAGAAACAAAGGATTATATTAAACTGAATGGAGAAGACAAAGGTCAAATTGTTGTTCTTGATCAAAACTCTTCTGGTGGTGTTTCCGGGATTAAATCATTTTACTATGATAGTACACCCGTAATCATCGAAGAGAATCAGGTACTGTCAAGCCAGATCACTTCCAGGGATATTGACAGACAAAATTTTCCTCACTATTTCTTAAAAGAAATTTGTGAATCACCAAGCTCTGTTGAAAAAACTTTGGAAAACAAGTTCAAACACTCGCCAAAGACGGATCTGCTCACCACGAGCCTGGATGAAACAGTGATTCCAAAAAATTTAGAAAATAAATTTAAAGATAATACCATCAACAAAGTCTATTATATTGGTCAGGGTACGGCCGGGATTGCTGCACAGGGATGCGCCGATCTATTAAATTATTATATTGGTGATAAAGATATTGACATCAGGGCTTTAAAATCTTCTGAACTTTCAGGATTTAGTATTGTTGAAGGGAAAACATCCAAAGATTCCATGGCCACCATGCTTGTGATTGCTATCAGCCAATCCGGTACGACGACAGATACCAATCGAACCATTGATATGGTAAAAGCGTGTGGTGCAAAAACCCTTGCTATTGTAAATAGGAGAGATTCTGATTTAACCTTTAAAACCGATGGCGTTTTATATACAAGCTCTGGCCGGGACATAGAGATGTCCGTGGCTTCTACCAAAGCATTTTATTCACAAATTACAGCCGGTGCTATTTTAGGTCTTCACATAGCAAAACTTAGCCAGGCGAGATCCTCTGAGTTTATAACCGAACAGATCAATGAAATTATGGCCCTCCCTGAAAAGATGAGACGCATTCTTGAGATGAAAGATCAAATTAAGGATTCTGCTTATCGACTGGCAGTTTCAAAACATTATTGGGCCACTGTGGGATCAGGATCAAATAAGACGTCTGCTGATGAAATCAGAATTAAACTCAGCGAACTTTGCTATAAAACTATTTCATCTGACTTTATTGAAGATAAAAAACATATTGATCTTTCCAGTGAACCATTAATTATAGTGTGCGCTGCCGGTACCAGAGAAAGCGTATTGGGTGATATCATAAAAGACACGGCTATTTTTCATGCACACAAGGCAACACCTATCGTTATCACAACCCAGGATGAGGATCGATTCGACCTATATGCAAAGGATGTTTTTAAAATTCCTGAAGTGCAAGAACATTTTGCTCCAGTCCTGAATACGCTTGTCGGTCACATCTGGGGCTACTATGCTGCGCTGGCCATAAATGAAGGTTCCAAATTTATGTATAAAGGCAGGGCCCAGATACAAGATCTTTTAGATGAATACACGTCCATGGGACATGATGTTTATGAAGTTCTTTTAGAAAAAAATTTCAGGGAAACTATAGCGCAATTCTATAATAAATTTTCAAAAAAACGAAGGCAAGGCGGTTTCCCTGCTGCCATGGGGCTGGATAATGTTTCAAACATTACACTGCTTTTAAAATATTTATCCGGCAGATTACCTGTGTCAGATTTCGAGGTTGATTTCGAGACAAAGGGGACTCCCTCCAATATGCTGAACACTTTTTTTGATAACATTGGAAAGGCAATAAACACACTGGCCAGGCCGGTTGATGCTATTAAGCATCAGGCCAAAACAGTGACGGTTGGTACCAGCAGAATCAGCGAGAAATTTGAAGGGCTTCTATTTAATGAGCTGAATAACAATGATATCCAAATTTCTCAAATCACCAACAAAAATGTTTTGGTCATAAAAAATCTTCAGGAAGTGATTTCAAATATTAATGGTGGCTTTCTGTATCAACTTTCAGGTCTAAGCCTTTTGGGTGATGTCACCCGGGAAACTAAAATTAAATTGGTAAACAAAACAGGCCTGTTAAAAGATGAAAGTTCAAGAGTAGAAAACGATCCCAGGCTTAAAGGCACTAAAAATATTATCGTCAGAGAAGGAAATGTTTATATCGGAAAGGGCAGAAAAGATAATAAAAACATACTGGTAATTCCTGTCATTTCTTCAAATCCGACAACCCCCAATATCATTGAATATCTTCTGTCTTTAAATATCAATTTTAAATCATCAGATAACCTGCCCCTTTTGAAAAAAATTAAAGCCCTTGGCGGAAAATACAATAGACTCAAAGACTGGATTCTTGAAAGTGATAATTTTCAATGGGACGATCGATATCTAAACCTGGTGGATGTTGAAACTCTATTTGGAGATACTGCAGAAAAAGTTGTTGAAAAAATCATTAAAAAAATAAAATAAAAAGCCTCAATATGGCCAATTAAAAAAAAGAAATTAATAGTATTATTCAGTTGATCCTTGTGGAGACAAATTTGAAACAATATTTTTAGTATCCAGTTCCTGTAAAAGGGTAATAGAAAACTTGGCACCTTTCCCCTGATCAGAATCTACATAAATCTTTCCACCATGTTCATTGATAATCCCATATACGACAGAAAGTCCCAATCCCACGCCCTTGCCCTTTTTTTTGGTTGTAAAAAAGGGTTCAAAAACTTTTGAAACTGCATCTTTTGGAATGCCCATACCAGTGTCACTGATTTCAAGTCCCACGGTTTTATCTTTTGGTTTGCTAAAGGTTTTAATGGTCAGCCGTTTTTTTGAAACCCTGGACATACTTTCTACTGCATTGGAAATCAAATTCATGACCACTTGCTTGAGTTGATCTTCAGACCCGCTAATGAGGGGTAAATTATGCTCAAGTTCTTCTATTACCCGTATTTTGTTTATTTTTAAAAGATTTGAGTTAAGCATTAAGATTTGCTCTATCAGCTCATTCATATCAAACTTAACAACTTCAATCTTGGACTGGCGGGCAAAGACCAATAGATTACTGACAATCCGACCAATTCTCCGAGTTTCTGTTTCCATAAGGTCTAAATATTGTTTAAACAATTTCTGCTCATCCTGAGTGATATTATCTTCATCTAATATCCGTTTTGATAACATCACCAGACTTAATATTCCAGCAACAGGATTGTTAATCTCATGTACCACAGAAGAAGACAATTTTCCCAAAGATGCCATCTTATCCTGATGGAGCAGCCTCTCATGGGACTCTTTTAGTTGTTGAGTCCGCTGTTCAACCATCTTTACCAGATAGTCCTGGGTTTGTTTTTCATCTGATTTTCGCTTTGTTATATCCCGGCTAATTTCAATAAATTTTGAAATTTTTCCCTTTTTCTCCCAAATGGGGAAAATTGTTAATTCTGTATATATAGGTTTGCCATCAACACCGAGACGAATCAATTCTGTTTGACAATACCTTTTTTCTCTAATTACTTTTTCTAAAGGGCAGTTTTCATGACAATTGCTGCTTTTTTCGATGGCCTCCCTGAATACATTATAACACTTTCGCCCAATGACATCATGTCTGGAATAACTCATTCGTTTTAAAAAGGCATCGTTGGCTTGTAAAATCTTACGGTCAGGAGAAATAATTAAAATAAAATCCTGGATACCATTTAAAATGGTCTCCATCTCAATATCAGGCAGTTTCAATATAATATCCTTTAAAAGAGGGTATCAAAATTAATCGCTCCAAAAAATTTAACACACTACCTGCAAAGGGTGCAAGAAATAGTTCATTTTAGATCCATACTATATATAAGGGTAAATAAAATTCAGCCCCATCAATATTTCATTTTTTTAATTGTAGAAAAGTAAGATACGGGTGTAGCAAAATCCATCATCAGCTAAAAGCGTTGTGATTAAAGACTTTGACGAATATTTGTCAAGCAGATAAAAACACGGGTGTTGAAAAATACAACATTTTAGTATTTCTACTAATTTTGGAACAAATTTTTTTTCACCTTTAAAGACCCCTATGAACAAAGGAGCCTAAAGTATTTATTTCCTAAAAACAACACGTGGCATCCTTTTTGCTCTATATAGATTTACAACATGACAAAAAAAACAGAAAAATGAATAGTGAATTTAAAAAGGACAATTAAAAAAAAGGAGACAACAAATGACTGAAACAATGACAACCCAATCAAGCAAACAAGATTATGCAAAAACCCAAACCTTATGGAAAGCTGGCAAGGATAAAACTTCCCGTCCATGTATCTGGATGCAGGCGGGTGTTGTCTCCAAGAAAAACTGTACCAATTACTATGATTGCACATCTTGCAAATATGACACTGCAATGGGGAAACAAGCCGCTGCTGGGAAGCACGTTTCTTGGCAAGATGCCCTAAGAAATCGTGACAGCAAGGATAGAACATGTCGCCACGCTCTAACTGGCAGAGCAGATTACAGAACTTGCCCCATGAATTATAATTGCTACAAATGTGATTTCGATCAACTGGTTGAGGATACATTATCTCCGGGATCGGGACATAGTGTTTTAGAGATGAAAGATGTAAAAGGATTTAAAATTCCCAATGGTTACTTCTTTCATTCTGGCCATACATGGAGCTGCGTTGACAGTGGTGGATTCATCCGAGTAGGAATGGATGATTTTGCATTCAAGGTATTAGGCGGACCTGATGGTTTTGATCTTCCTTTGACTGGGCAAGAGCTGAACCAGGATAAAGCTGGCTGGGGCATCAAACGGGATCAAAATCTTGCTGACATTCTCTCTCCAGTAAATGGCGTCATTACAAACGTAAATCAAAAAGTAGCCACATCTCCTGATCTTCCGGAAAAAACACCCTACCAGGATGGATGGCTATTTACAGTTCATAACTCAGATATCAAAGGTGCTGTTAAAAAACTGATGGCTGATGATGAAAGTGAAAATTGGCTTGGTGGTGAAGTAGAGACCCTCGAAGGACTGATAGAGGATATTACAGGGCCCTTGAGTGCTGATGGTGGTCTCTTAGCCAGAGATGTATATGGAAACCTTCCCACTCTGGGCTGGAATAACCTCACCAATACTTTTCTTAGAACCTAAAAACCGTTTTAATGAAATAAAGGGATGCTTCCGATGAATACGACATTGAAACTTAGAACCGCACCTGACTGCCTCTGGAAGCAGGCAGGTGTGGTAAAGGAAAAAAACTGTTTTAAGGACTTTTTTTGCAACGGATGTCGATTTGACCGTGCAATGAACAGGGTGTGCATAGCCAATGAAGAAATAAAAAGACAAGGCCTGCCTCTGAAAGGGAAAAGTGCAGGCTTTGAGTTCTGGAAAGATCGCCTTCAGAAAAAGTCGCTTGCCAAGCGGCCTTGCATCCATCATATGAAAGGTCATATCGAGTATAAAAACTGCCCAAAAGCCTATCACTGCATAGATTGCGAATTTGATCAGTATTTTCATGACCAGTTCAAAGTCAATGCCGTGTTAAAACCGGTTGGATTTGATGATGTTAACGGCGTCTCTCTTCCTATGGGATATTATCTTCATTCAGGACATGCATGGATAAAGATAGAAGACCAGGGAATGGTACGTATTGGTATTGATGATTTTGCCAGCAGGCTTCTGGGGAAATTTGATACTTTTTCATCCCCTTTGATGGGCGAACGACTAGAGCAGGGGAAACCTGCCTTTACGCTCTCAAGGGATGGGCATGATGTGTCTTTCCTGTCTCCGGTCAGCGGGGTTATCACTGAAATAAACACTCAGGTCAGACAATCACCGGGTATGATTAACCAGTCGCCCTATACAGATGGCTGGGTGTTTATCCTTTATTGCCCCAACCTGAAACAAGAGCTTAAACAATTAATGTTCATGGATACCTGCAAAGGATTTATGGGAAAAGAAGTCAAACATCTATACGATTTCCTTGAACAAGAGACCCAGCTCAAAGCAGCAGATGGGGGTGCACTTGTATCAGATCTTTACGGTAATCTTCCCGGGATTTCCTGGGAAAGTCTTTTAAAGGAGTTTATACCCCAAGAGCAAGAGCCTTAATACTGTCTGATAGAAGAATCGTACAATACCGGCAAAACCGGTCTGATTTTTGATCCACATCCTCAATCTTTCGGCAGTAGTGCATAATACATAACTCATCTTCACAATGCCGAAGATCAAAGGTATGTCCCAGTTCATGCGCCGCTTCCTTAATAATTCGGTTGCGGCCATTATCCATTGATCCTCCAGTATCCGGAAATGAAATCAACCGTGATATCGAAACAATACTGGCCATACCGTTGAGTTGAGCCTCCCCATAAACATGGGTCAAGATCGGGATAAACAAATCCTCTTTTGTCACAGCCAAAATCTTTATACATTCTTTTGGCGCTCTGGCATCCAGCTCTTCTAAAATTTGGGTAGAAAAATATTGAGCTCGTTTTTCATCATAAGCAAAAGAAATATCATCCAGTAATGGACTTACTTTTGTCTTAAGTCCAAATATATTCTGGATGCTCTCAGCAATGGCATTGTTTATCCATGAAGGAATATTCCCCACGGGTGAAATAATAATATTATCAGATTGATTCATGTGCCTCTGGCCTGATATCCGATTGCGTAACCTGGATATTTCACAAAACGATTTTGTGAAATATCCGGGTTAATCTTGCTTTAGTTCATATCGTTTTATTTTGTTGTATAAAGTAGATCTATCAATCCCAAGAATCGTTGAACTTTTAGAAACATTCCAACGGGTCTGATCCAATATTTTTTTGATATGCTGCTTTTCTACATCATTCAAAGAAAAATATCGAGTTTTCAACACATCTTCCTGTGAAGTACCAATAGGAAGGTCAAAAGGAGTAATGGTTCGGGTTTTACACACGACAACAGCTCGTTCAATAGCATTAGATAATTCACGGACGTTACCCGGCCATTCATATAGCATCAGTTCATCCATTGCATCCCGACTGATTCTTTCGACCCCTCTGTTCACCTCTTGAGTGAATTTATTTAAAAAATGCTCCGAAAGAAGTGGAATGTCTTCTTTTCTCTCCCTTAAGGGCGGCATGGTAAAGGAAATCACATTAAGACGATAATATAAGTCCTCCCGGAATATTCTCTGGCGGATGGCCTGTTCAAGATCTCTATTGGTTGCGGCAACAACCCTAAAATCTGCAGTGAGCGGCTGTGTTCCACCTACTTTGTAAAATATTTTATCCTCAAGCACCTGGAGTAGATCAATTTGCATGCGCATACTGATTTCTCCGATTTCATCTAAAAAAAGAGTCCCTCCAGATGCCAGTTCCAGTCTACCCTTCCGATTTTCCTTGGCATCGGTAAATGCCCCTTTACGATGCCCAAAAAGTTCACTCTCCATGATGTGTTTGGGTATGGCGCCACAATTCACACTGACAAAAGGGCCATCCATGACACTGCTGTTGGAATGAATCGCTTTGGCAGCCAATCCCTTTCCAGAGCCTGTTTCACCCGTAATCAAAACAGAAGAATCCACGTCCCGGATATCTTCTATCAGTCTAAAAATTTCCTGCATAGGTTTTGATTGACCGATCATGCTCTCAAACCGGGTTCTTTCTTCATATTCTTCTTTTAAAAAGATATTCTCTTTTTTTCTAGCCCGATGATCGACCAGTTTTTTGATCAAAACGCCCAGTTCATCCGGGTCAAACGGCTTTAAAATATAGTCAAATGCATGGGATTTCATAGCTTTAACAGCAGAAGGAACCGATCCAAAAGCGGTTATCATAACTACATCAATATCAGGATATTCTTCCTTAACATGGTTCAGCACTTCTAAACCGCTGATCCCATCCATCTGGATGTCTAAAAGCATGACATCAAAACTTTGTTCTTTTAAAATATCAAGGGCTTCTTCCCCGCTTGACACGGTGGTGATATCGTATCCGTCCCGTCTCAACCAGCCAGCAAGAGATTCACGGATCACCAGCTCATCATCTACAATCAGAATCCTGACCTGTCCCATATATGTCTCCTTATAAGATCTTTGAAAAATGACGTAATTTAAACCACGTCATATCTATTACATAAAAAATTTTGGATCTCATCGATACTCTATCAACTTTTCCCCTGTATGACGCAAACGAGGCGTCTGTTCTCCTGCTCTGTAACCTAAAGCAACAAGAACTGCCACTTCATATTTTTCTTTATCAATATTCAGTATTTTTTCCAGCTTTACCTTTTCAAATCCTTCCATTGGACAAGAATCGATCCCCATGGATGCAGCTGTTGTCATGATATTGGCCAAAGCGATATAGCACTGTTTGGCGCACCAGGCATATGGGGTCATTATCGGGAGCACCTCTGTTTCCATATACCATTTATATTTTTCAATATACGCCAGCGTGAGATCCTCTGGTAATTTCCGCCGCATGAACATATCTTTAATATATGCATTGGATGGCTCAACCAAGTCCGGGCGAGCAAGGATGACAATAACATGGCTGGCATCGGTAACCTGAGGTTGATCCCAACATACTGGCCGGATTTTTTCCCGAACCTTTTTTGATTCAAGGACTAAAAATTTCCAAGCCTCCATACCAAATGAACTGGGGGATAAACAGGCGGCTTTCAGGATAGTTTCCAGCTCTTTTTTAGATATTTTTTTTTCGGAATTAAATTTCTTACAGGCATGACGAAATGTTAAGGCCTCAATAACTGTTTTCATTTATATCACCTCTATTACCATTCAGTTTGGTATAAAATGATCAAAGTATAGAAAATTTCTCGCAGAAACAAAAGTAATTATTAAAGTAATTAGGGTTTCCTGAACAAATCAGGATCTCTCTTCTACTCTGATTCCCGTTAGCATTTAGATCCAACTATCTGCATCTGCCTACAATCGTTTCTTGTCTGTTTTGCTTTGATTTCTCCAAAAAGAATACCAAATAATGAAGATTCGCTCGAATTTGAAAAAACAAAAAGAAAAACCTTGAGCCATTTCTCAAGATTCATAACCAGAAACGTTATTGCGATTGCAGTTTCTGATGTCTGAGCCAGTTTGCACATGATTCTGGATAAACCAAAACGGCGTTTGCCCTGGCCGAATTTTCCTTCTATCGGGATACGATCAATCTCATCCTGCCAGGCTTGTTTTTTGAGTTCTGTTTGCATTGACAGATCTTTGGGTGGGCGACCAAGTCTTGGCCCTGACAGACGAATCCCGTGCTTTTTACAATACTTTATGTTGTCTCGATTTCGATATATCTTGTCTGCATGAACGGATTCCGGATAAAAACCATATCTGTCTTTATATGCTCCCACCTGATTAATCAGATCACCGGATTCGTTATAGTTATCCCAGCCCAGACGATCTAAAAAGCAGTAGCCATCAACAAGGCTGGCTGATATTTTGGCGCCGAACTCAGTGGATGCACTGGCTTTACCTCTTTTAATCGGTCTGACATGGGGTTGGCAAATGCTGATTATCCGATCATTGATCCTTTGTTCACGCTGCTCATGCATCCATTTTTGCTGACGGAACAGCTCATTGACAACAAGTAGATCTTTATATTGTGTCCTGCTCAGAAGAGTAAGGCTGCTATTTTTGACAAGCTTGCTTATTGTTTTCAGGTTCCTTTCAACATATCCAAGCTGTTTTCGGATGGCTTTTCTTCGCTTGCTTTTGGACAATCGTTTCGCTTTTGCTACAGATAAAAAAACTTTACGGGCTGTTCTGCAATAAGTGCGTGGTTTTTTCTTTTTCCCTTTATGAGGCTTATGCAGGATATCAATGACTCGTTCGGTTTTCTCCCTCGCTTTATTCAACAGCTTGAGGTCTGTCGGGAAAGTGATGTCAGCAGGAGCACATGTGGCGTCTACCAGTAGTTTGCCTTTGTTGACGGGTGGCTGTTCATCGTCGCCATCATCTTTTGATTTGGCTTTCTTATGAACGGCATCATTTACTTTGCCGAGCATTTCTTTGCTTATCCGTTTTCTAAAATGGACAAACATTGTCGGATGGAACGGCTCTTTATCCTTGTACTCTTTGAACCCTAAAAAATATTGAAGGTACGGATTCTCCCGGATCTGTTCCACTGTCTCTTCATCACTGGTCCTAAGACGCTCTTTTATGATCAGGGAACCAAGGGCCACTCGAACCGATTTTGCAGGAGGACCATGTCCGGAATTTTTTAAGGTCTTAGCGTAACTGCTTTCAAACTCACCCCAGGGGATTAATTTAGCCAATTTTACCCAGCGATTGTCTGAACGCAGTTTTCCTGAAAACGGTAATCCAAAATTTTCAAATTCTAATTGATTTTCATTGTGTCGATACATGATATCCTAGAAAAAGTGCAAGGGTTTTGGGGAATATGTTTATTTTTGCTTTCATTTTTTAATTCTCTTATATCATATTTTCTCTGAAAATTCAATAGTTTATATAAAATTCAGCAACCCCTAATTATGTTAACAATAATCAATAATATTATCCGGTTATACTAATACTCCTAATGAATTTTAAGGATGCAGAATGTCGCCCTTCGGGCAAAACGATTTCACCTCATCTACTGCGTTACAGGCTG
>JAAEKY010000340.1 GCA_024227235.1 Desulfobacteraceae bacterium
GCTTTTATATTTTCCTTATCCTCTGCCTCTATAACTTCAAGGTTGCATTTGCTGTTTAATGATTCCACAAAATAGTCGTCGTCTGAAGCCGATCGATGTTGCACAACGATCACAGGAAGCAGAAATTCCTTTGGGAACATGGGAAGGATGGTATGCAGCGCTTTGAATCCTCCGGCTGATACTCCAATAACCACAGCATTGATATCGTGTTTCATATTTTTTTCTGCAATCAGATATTATTTTTTTTGATAAATCCTGTGTTTTTTAACAACCGGCGTATAATAATCTGCGATGGTGGAAAAATTCAAAGTCTCCTTGCTTCCCAGAGAAAGAAAACCATTGTTACAAAGACTTTCATCAAAGAGTCTTAGCACCCTTTCCTGCAGATCTCTATTAAAATATATCAGAACATTCCTGCAAAGAATCAGGTTCATTTCCCCGAACACGCTGTCTATTGCCAGATTATGGTTAGCAAAAACAATATTTTTTTTTATTGACCTGTCAAAAATCACTGAATTATAATCTGCATGATAGTAAGTCCCGAACGAATTTACCCCTCCTGCTTTTTGATAATTCTGTGTACTTTTTTTGATGTTTTCTGCAGGGTAGATCCCTTTTCGTGCAGTTTCAAGTACAGTATCATTAAAGTCTGTGGCATATATCAGGCATTTTTCGTATAACCCTTCTTCTTTTAAGAGAATTGCCAGAGAATACACCTCTTCGCCTGTTGAAACCCCTACAGACCAGACCTTGATAAACGGGTATGTATGAAGGTATGGCACCACTTTTTTTCTTAATGAGAGAAAAAACAAAGGATCCCGAAACATTTCAGTAACATTTACCGTAAAATTGTTAAGAAATGTGTCAAAAAAAGCTTTGCGGTAAAGAATAAGCGGTATCATTTCGGAAATGTATTTAAGGCCCGAGTCAGCCAGACATTTTTTTATCCTTCGGGTAAGCGAAGCTCCGGCGTACTGGCTAAAATCATAACCATATTTAAGCCGGACTGCTTTTAAAAGGGCCATGATTTCAATATCTTCATTATTCATATGAAACGATCCAAATTTTAAGCATAAAGCC
>JAAEKY010000341.1 GCA_024227235.1 Desulfobacteraceae bacterium
CTTCCATTCGGATAGATTGGTTAGGCATGAATCTCTCAAGCAATTCCAGATAGGTAATTAATTTCACATTTGGCGTTTCAAACGGATCGAAGCCGATTCGTTTTAAATCTTCGCTCGTTGTTTTATGTGGGACAATCAGGTCAAAAGATCTTTTCGCTTCTTCAAAATGTTGCCAAGGTGATTTAGTTGTTTGTTTAATCGAAGGCAATAATCCACCAGAACAACCTGTACCGTTCAATAAGAATATCAGTATGCTAATAGTCAAAAATACCGTTTTTTTCATATTTTTATCCTAAAAAAAACCTCATCGGTATTGAAAACCGACGAGGTTTGTGAATTAAGAAACCAAGGGGCGCATTCCCATTTTCCGGGTGTTTTATATCAATTTTTCTGTCTGGAGTACAACGAATTACGTGGATAAACGAATTCAAACCCTGCAATTCGGGCGTGTTCAATTGACAATCCAAAAAAAAGTGAACCTATCTTTTATCGCCTTTTTTGAACCATCCACAACAAAAATTCTCATGTTGAGCCTTATTCGTTTATCCACGTAATTCGTTGTACTTAACTTAACCGCGAAAATGGAAATGCGCCCCTGTGTGTTTGCC
>JAAEKY010000342.1 GCA_024227235.1 Desulfobacteraceae bacterium
AGCCAGGTTGTTTTAGAGCTTGGCAAGCTTAGATCTGAAATAGGGCGGTTGGGCGGATTAGTGAAAGCCTGGTTGTCTCCAAAACAAGAAGATATCGGGACCACACCAGAATCAAAAGAATATCTTGATCACAATAAACCTGCCTTAAAAGAATTATTAAGAGAGCTTGGCTTTATTGCATCAAGAATAGAGGACAAGGTTAAAGAAATATGATTGCTGAAGTTTTAACACGCAAAGTGTCCAGACCATTCAAAGGCCTGGTTGATTACCTTAATGGGAAACCTTCTCGTGTTGAAACAAGCTTTTATTTAAATTCTTCTTTTGATGATCCAGGTTTGAGTTTGAAAGAAATCAAGGCCCTTCAAACAGTTGCCAGATCCATGGCTGATAAAACCTATCATTTTGTTATCAGTCTTCGGGAAGGAGAAAAGCTTAATACCGAAGAGATCAAAAGGGTGGTTAAAATGCAGTTAAAAGCCCTCGGGTTTGAAAACCACCAGGCATTAGTTACGGCCCATAATGACACAGCTAATTTTCATATGCATGTTGGTGTAAATAAAGTGTGTCCGGAAACGCAATGTACTATTTCTCCTTATAAAGACTATGAAAAACTGGATAAAACATGCGCTAAACTTGAAAAAATATTCGGGCTACAACCAGATAACAGGATAGGGCAGGGGACCAATAAAACCAAGAGGCTTTACGATGGTAGAGAATCATTTCAGGAATGGGTTTCGGATCTTTCACCAGAAATAATGAACAGCGTTGGAAAGACAAATTCCTGGAAAGAGTTACACAATGCGCTTGCAAAATACAATCTGTGCATCCGGCAGCGGGGAGCCGGGTTTGTTATTTCTGACAGAGACAACAAACTTTTTATGAAAGCCAGTGCAGTAGATAGCAAGCTGTCTAAAAAATCCTTAGAAGACTTTTTTGGTCCATTTGAAAAACCAGATTATAAGGCTTTACCAAAACCGGTCTTAAAATATGAAGGGCTGCCCAAAGGGATTAAAAAAGACAGTCCATTCTTTATTGAATTTGTGGGTATTGAAAAGAGTAAAAAGCAAACAAGAAACAAAGATTTAAAAATTCTTTATGATCAGCACAGCAAGAAAATTCTTACTTTAAAAGAATGGTATTCTGACTGTAAACAAGACTTACAAAAAGATTGGCTCATGAGGAAAAAAGAACGAAACATGGTTTTGGCCAGACATAGGCAGACCATGAAAACCACTTTAGATAAATTGTTTGCAGACCTTCAAAACCAAAAAAGCAAAATCGTTCGTAAGACAGCGCCTGTGGGCTGGAATACTTTTGTTTTAAATGAAGCACAAAAAGGGAAAAGAGATGCACTTTATATATTAAGAAAGAAACCGAAAAGCTCTATTGTCTCTGAAAAGAGTTTCTCAATTATGAAAAATCCAAAAATTATTGCGCCAGGTTTTAACACGGTCAGCCGTCATGGTGAATTGATTTACAATTTTGGACAAGTTCAGGTTCGCGACTCTGGTAAAAAACTTAGTTTTTTTGGAAAGTTTTCTGATGAAAAAGGATTGGTGAAAGCACTAAAGCTTGTATCTACAAATTATGACAAATCGTTAATAATTGACGGCGCTCATCAATTAAAAAGAAATGTTTCTGAAGTGATTAATCGAAATAAAATCGATCTTAATTTTATAAATTTTAAAGTACAACAGGGTAGGGGGGCTAACGATCAAGGCCGAGGAAGATAAAGAGGAAAACTATGGTTATTAAAAAAATTATTTCGGGCGGACAAACCGGGGCAGATATTGCCGGGATTGATGCGGCAATATCCTGTAATATTCCTTACGGCGGGTGGTTACCGAAGGGACGTAAAGCTGAAAACGGAATTGTACCAGAAAAGTATACTGACTTTCAGGTAATGACTCGTGGCGGGTATCCTAAACGAACAGAGCAAAATATTATTGATTCTGATGGCACTATTATTTTTACCTATGGAAAGCTTGCCGGTGGGTCGTCATTAACCAAAAAGTTTGCTGTTAAAAATAATCGTCCCTGGCTGCACATTGATTTAGATGCAGAAGAAAACCCGGTTACCAAAATTAAAAATTGGATTGTCGATTGGGATATTAAAATTGTGAATATTGCCGGTAAAAGCGCAAGCAAGGCGCCAACAATATATAACCAGGTTAAGGCCATTATAGAGCAAGTTCTAAAATAGGAGCTTAGGATGCAAAGAGATATTGTAAAAGAAAAATTAGAAATTTCTACTCTTTACGATAAGGCTGAATTCAAGGAGCTGAGAAAAGACAGAGTTGCTCCTTTGCCTGATGCAGTTGAAATAGATCTTATTGGTGAGAGGCAAAGCTGGTTTGGAGAAAAAGAATTATTACCTGACAGTAAGAACAATATTGTTGGTAAATCTTCGATCGACAAAGATATCATGAATTCTGATGATTGGCTGAAAGCCAAATCCGGAGATTTTGAAGCAGCCACAAGAGTGATTGATTCTTTATGGTCTGAAAAGAAAACCGGTCAATTAAAAGAATTGATAGGAAGTGTCAAAGACAAAGTTCTTGTTACCATGCCAAGCTCTTCCGGTACAAACATTCTTCCCTTGGTAATGGCGCGAAAGTTTGAAAAAGAGTTTGCCGGCAAGTTGAAGGTAATCCAGGGGGATGAATTTTTCAACCCAACACATAATGCAGAGGTTAAGAATATTTCTCGGTTTGACCGAGTATTTTTTAAAAGAAAATATAGATCTGAAAAACC
The DNA here is from genome assembly GCA_024227235.1 of Desulfobacteraceae bacterium. Taxonomy (GTDB): domain Bacteria; phylum Desulfobacterota; class Desulfobacteria; order Desulfobacterales; family Desulfobacteraceae; genus Desulfobacula. The sequence goes on from JAAEKY010000342.1 coordinate 2,755, forward strand.
GCTTAATAAAAATTTGGAAGGCAAGAAAGCCATTCTTGTTGATGACATTTTCACAACTGGTGGAAGCGTTAAGTCATTTTCAGATGAATTAGCCAACAACAAACTTGAAGTAAGCAATGTTGTGGGCCTTATGGGAGACAAGCGTTTTAATTTAGACAAAAATACAGAACAAAAGCTAAGGACTGCTTTAGAAGACACTGGAATTGCAGATGATACAGGAAGGCTGAAAAGCATATTGACCAGGACCGAAGCCGGAATGTTAATTCAAAGACTTAATAGAGAAAAAGGATTAAAAAATGAAAAATTTAGAGAACTTGCCAAGCGAATACAAAGGCTTCACAAAGGAGTATTTGTTAAAAATATTAGAGGAAATCGGAAGCCCGGAAGGGACAACAGCCCCGGAAGACCATATCGAGATAATGCGAAAGATGCTGCGAGAGTTCAAAGTAGGGGTTCACGCGGAGGACGGGGCAGATAAATTATAATGAGGGTAAAATCATGGATGAAAAATTAATATGGAAAGGAAGGCCGTCTCTTTGGTTTGCCACCAGAAGCTTTTTTAGAATCATCAAAACAATAGTTTATTGCGCTGCTTTTTTGTATCTTGTAAAAGAGTATTTGCCAGTGTATGAAATCCCTGTTCCAAAGATAATCCCCTTACCTGATTTTATCTCAATACATGGCGGAGCGATTTTTTATATTCTATTATGGTTTCTTATATTGTTTGTGTTCAGAGTAATAAATTTCATTAAACTTGTCCTAAATATAATTTGTACGGATATCCATCTGACAAACGAACAGATTAGTTTTCGTGAAGGGATTTTTAATAAATTTAAAAAAAGGATAGAGTTATACAAAATTAAAGATTTGTCTTTGTATGAACCTTTTTTTTATAGAATAATGGGACTTCAAAATATTAATATTGTTGCCGCAGAACATACTGTCAGGTTTCCAAGACTTACAGCGGTTCCAAAGAAAGCGGATTTGTATGAATTATTGAGTCGCCTTGTAGAAAAAGCAAGAGAAAAGAAAGGTGTTCAAGAGGTCGATTACTTTAACAGATAAGCTGCTGATGAAATTGTCCAGCCTTCGTTTTCTATTAATGGCCATTGCATCTTTGATAATCAGTTTATCTACTAATTTAAACATATTTTCCAAAGCTTCGAGTTTGCTGGAAACTTTTGCGTCGCCACTTTGTGCGACTAAAGGTCTTTTGGGATTTTTGATAGAATTGTAATATGATTTTAGCTCCTTTTCTAGTAAAAAACGATGCTGTTATTTCTGGTAGCACCAGGGGCACTGCTTTTGCTGCACCAGTAGTCGTTGGGATTATTATATTCGTTGCACCTCTGGCCCTGCGTAAATTATTTTTAAATTCTTAATAGTGATGATAAAGACTTGCCCGGTGGAAACCACCGGGCCCAAGAGGAGGGGGGTTAAGATCGGAAAGCTAGTGACTCAAAAATTTAAAAACTCCAACCGGAATTGAACTGATAAGCCGACCTATAGCTGCAAAGCTCTCTATATCCCCAAAAACGAGTACAAAGATAAGGAGGAAAATAAATCCAATAGATACTTCAAATGAAAAGCCTTTATCAGTTTTAACAATTCGTATGTAATCATTTTTACCAAACATATTTCCCTCCTGTCTGAACTCTGCCAATTCTGCCAAATCCGTTAATGCCTAATTTGATAGTTTGTTTAGAGTTCATTTGTTGCAACACTTCCTTTGTGTACATTCATTAATAATCACACTGTTTTTTTGCCTATATATTGAAACAGTGGAATAGGAGGTGAGCACTCTTATCATAGTTCAACTGCTTTTGATTGTTTCCTCCTAACAGCAATGAAAAATATTTATTAGTCTGTTTTTTGAGGAAGGAAGGTAAAAAAATGGTATCCGCAAAAAATTGGTGAGTCAAATCAGTTTTTGCTTTTAATCACACAGGTTTTACCCAAATTTGATATCACTACAGTTCCGTGAGAATATGGGAACGCCTGGGAATCAAAGCGTTCAGTGTATTACGGATATCTCAATACTAAAATTATCCAATACGACTTTTATCACGAGCGCCAGACAATTGGTTGTACAGGATGCATTAGGAATGATCTATTGCTGTAATGGGTGATAATCGCCATTATTGACTCCCATGATAGTTGTCAAAGCGTCTTCAGGCGTGGGCGATACCCTTCTGTTTAAAAGGTGCTGATGCAATCACTTTTTGAGCACCCGCTTCTATGTGTCCTTTAATGGAACCCTTAGGTTTATCGGCCTCAAGAGTGGGGGAAAAGAATTCACCTGTTGTGTCCACAACTTACTCATATCTATAGATACTTGAGCTTTCGATGTGGCACTGTTTTCTTAAAAAAAAGTTAAAATAGGGTGCATGATTTTAGCGACAAGGACAGTTTGGTCACCCAGCATATTCACATAGTTGCCCATTTCATTGTCATACCAGCCTTAAATAGCTGCTAGTTCGGGCAACTACCTTTTCAGAACTAAGACAATATGACCTCGATGCTATTTCACCAGGCGTAATGATTTTACAGCACCTGTCGTTATTGGAGTCATGAAATTCGTGGCAGATCAAATTCTCTGAAATTTTTTTATGCCACTTTGTGTACCCCATATGGCACTATTTTAGAAAAAAATTGATTTTTAATTCAAAAATACGGGTTTACCCTAATATTATTCTGTCGACTTCTGTAGCATAAATAGAAAATTATTAAAAGATTCAAAGAGGGGACGACATGGAAAAAGGAAAAGATACATCCGTAAATGAAAAATTAGTCAGGGAGCTTTTCAAGACCAATCAAAAACTCAAAGGTGCTTTAAATGAGAAATATCTTTTATTGCAACATGTCCATGATTTAAGAGATGTGCTTAAATCGCTTCAAGGTCATATAAACAAAGACAAACAGATCGGTGTTTCTGCTGCAACTGAATGCAAACCTAACCCTATTATTCCTGTACCTGAAGTTATTGTTCCTTCTATTGCTCAAAGAGCAAAAAATCAGACAGGAAATAGCACTTTTCCCTTGTAATTTTAAATAGTTAATGTTATATTTATTATACCCGATGGGGGATAGGGCAATGCTGAGGAGCAACCCGAGCACCGGAGGGTAACGGAGCATGAAGCGGGGTTAAAAAACCCCGCTTTTTATTTCTGGTTAGCGCGGGATAGATCCGAACGAAGCAATAAGGAAAGGTGTTATCAGTTAATAACCTCCTTCAAGGTGTTGCTATAAGTTTATTAGGTTCTCAATTACTCCCCCAGGTTAATAGTTAAAATAAACAAGAGGCGAGTGGTCCTAAAGCCTCTTGCCCCTTGTTTATAAAAAGCTGATTCAACACCATGAATCATTTTTTCCCAATAGCAAGATTTAGAATTGATGTAAAGAACAAGCCTGACGTTTTTTGGGGAAAGCTTGAATTAACAATGGCCTGTTGATATGCAAAGGATAAATGTTTTAGGTTTTCAGAAAAGAATCGTTGTTACGGCCTGATTCGAATTATAACAAAATGAATTTACGTGGTCTTTTAATTACAAAAATTTAAAAAGAGATCTGGCTCATGAATGAAACACACAGAGAAGCGCACCATTTAAAAGTACAAATTTATTATGAAGACACAGACCATTCTGGCGTAGTGTATCACGCGAATTATTTAAAATATTTTGCCCGGGCAAGAGAAACTATTCTTGGTATCAATACAATTGCTGAAAAATGGTATGAACAAGAATCTACCTTTGCGGTTTATAAGGTTAATATTAATTATCATGATGGTGTTGTTTTTGGTGATCAGTTAGATATAAAAACGACATGGAAAAAAGATGGAGACTACAGAGTCGTGTTTTATCATGAAGCCTGGAAAACAAACGCCACAAAACCTGCGGTTACCTGCGAGATTGAGGTCGTTTGGTTGGGCCCAAATAAAAACGTACTACCTATCCCAGATTTTGATATCCCTTTATCATAATTTTTAAATAAAAATCGGAGACACATGTTCATATTTCTTGATACAGAAACGACCGGCACTGGAGAAAAAGATAGATTATGCCAACTCGCCTATAAAATTGAAGGTGGTGATATTGTAAATAAATTATTCAAACCACCATTGCCAATTGAAATTGGTGCCATGTGTGTTCACCATATCACAAATGAAATGGTTGAAAACAAACCAGTGTTTAAGGACAGCAATGATCATCAAAAATTAGTTGATCTATTAAACGATGACAAGAATATTCTTGTCGCTCACAATGCTAAGTTTGATGTTGATATGCTTATTAAAGAAGGTGTTA
>JAAEKY010000343.1 GCA_024227235.1 Desulfobacteraceae bacterium
ATGACAATAAATCCTTTCTGTTTTGCTTTGTAATGAGGGGGTATGGTTTCTAGTATTGAATACCAGGGTATCAACAAGAAAAAAGGCCATTTGTGAATCCACTTTTCTTTTAAGTTCATAATCCCAATGGTGTACGCTGTATAATAATGTAATGCACCAAAGATACAAAAAAATTTGACCAAGATTGGCAATTCAACAAAAAACCATAAAGGAAATAGCAACCATGAGCCGAAAATGCTGAGTTTCCAGGTGACAATTCTGATACCAGCAAAGGATAGGGTTTTCCATTCAGATTTTATCACATCCTTTTCTAACCCTTTGTACCACCTGTTTCTTTGCTTAATAAAGTCCATGAAGCTGTGAGGCGATAAAATTGAAATTACGGTTTTCGATTGCCAAAACTTATATCCTTTTTTGACTAATTCTATCGCAAAGGCAAAGTCCTCTGTAATGCTATATCTGTTGAATGACACCTCTTTCAGAATATGACCTTTACATAATAACAATTCGCCATGTATCCCATTAATGGCAAAACCCAGTAATCCCGTTCCAAATCTGAAAAGACTCAGATCATCAAGCCATCTGAGGTGATCTGCAATGAAAGTGATTTTAGATCTGCCCATTCTGGGTTTTAAAATGCCGTTGGCACAAACGTAGCCTTTTCGTTCGTAATGGGGTATTTCATAAAGAAAATCATCGCTCATGACTTTGTTATCGTCATCTATAAAAGCATACCATTTTTTTTTGTCAACATAATGTCTGATGAAATATTCAAGAGCGCGTCCTTTAGCAATGGCTTTGCATCTAAATGTATTGGGAACGATGATAAGTCGGCACGCCATTTTTGTCTTGACAAGCCGTTTGATGGCTGCTTCTAAATCACATCCTTCATCTATAACGATATTGATAGTGGTATGACAGCCAAATTCCATCAGATGATATTTGATACATTCAAATAATGAATGTTTGACGGATTGAGAGGCTTTACTCACAATGATCAGTTCAACATGCGTTGCCCTTTTGCCTTCTTGTTTGACTTTATAGAGTAAAAAAGCGGTCCAACCCAATAGCGTGTAAACGCTAATGAGTGACCAATGTATTGATAGAAATAGTGTAAAAACTTCCAGAAGTGTCATAAGTTATCAAGAAATAGGAATCACTTTCAGAAACCCGA
>JAAEKY010000344.1 GCA_024227235.1 Desulfobacteraceae bacterium
ACTGAAAATGGCCCCAGCAGTAGTCAATTAGGGGGTAAACACAATTTTGGTCATTTTTACCCCTTAATTGACTACTTGTGGGGACCTTTTCAGTAAAGGTGGGTCACTATTGAACATATAATTGTGTATGTATCGGTAAATGATGGAGATTGATGAAAAGACGAGGATGAAAATTGAAAAATACATTGAAAAAGATATCAGAACACAGTTTTACCCTTAAAAGTTTTGGTCGTGGGGTATTTTTTTCTTTAACAAAGTATATTAAATCAAGTATTTTTAGGCTTCTAACGGTAAATCATGAACAGACTTCAATGCCCGTAAAATATAATGCAAATTTAATAAATAAGCTGCACCCTAATAAGGATAAATCTTGGATTCATCCATCAATGGTTGACCTCTTATAACTTTCCTTCACCAAGAGGATGGGAGGGAGCCCTGTAAGACAGGCGATCAACAGGGTGTAGTTCATCCATCTGGTTCCAATTCCGGGAATTTGAAACAACCCAAAGTAAAGGCCTGATGGAACATTGAAGCCAATTGTCATCCAG
>JAAEKY010000345.1 GCA_024227235.1 Desulfobacteraceae bacterium
CAAATTTTGGGCCATTATGGGGGCTGTTTTTGGACCATTTGCCATCCCGTTCATTTTTCTAACAAAAAACAATTCTTCCAAATCCACCCAATCGAAAAAAACGTAACCCCTTTTCAGCTGTGCGCATACGTCACCTTCTTCTTTCCAGAATCATTTATGACATTTCCTCCTTTCACAGGGGTTGTTATGCCGCAGCGGTATCTTGCTCCGGCGAATCAATACATGAAGGTTGTCATTCCCGCGAAAGCGGGAATCCAGCCATATTACTGGATGCCGGATCAAGTCCGGCATGACGGAGTGTGCTATTTAATTGCCGGGTTAATAACATGCCATATGGGCGTCAAAAGCCGCTTGACTATTTGTTTAAATATTTCGCCGAATTTTGGAACTCAATAATATTGTTGATCATTATTAACCATATGATAAGATTTGGATCGCTTGAGACGAAATTAAACATTTTGCTGTGCACGGATATTGCTCTTTCTAATAAGCTCGATTTTCATCGACTTATCGAGAAAACTATCCAATAGATATGTTAGATTAAAAAACAAAGAGAGGTTAATTGTGGACCTACAGAATGAAACAGCATATTGTGGTATTTTTTGTCCTGATTGCATACGCTACAAAAATAAATATACAAAACATGCCAGTCAACTAAAAGCTGAACTCGAAAAAGTCAAATTTGATAAATACGCTAAAATAGACACTCCATTTGGAGCAAATTTCAGAAAATATGAGGAATTCGTTGAAGTACTAAATGAACTTGTAAAATCTCAATGCGACAATCCTTGCAGAGTCGGAGGTGGTTGTTCAGGAAATCCATGCAAAATTATGGAATGCTGTATATCCAAGCGTTTTGAAGGTTGTTGGGAATGTCTAGAATTAGATGATTGCGATAAATTTGACATTCTGTCTCCCAGATGTGGAGAAACGCCGAAAAACAACCTTAAACTAATAAAACAACATGGAATACGAAATTGGGTTCATCTGAAAGGAAAGTTTTACATCTGGCAAAATGAATAATATAACAAATGCATACACACGGACTGCAATCGCCCCCGGGTAGGGCTTTTCTCAAAGCTCCGTGGCAAAGAACTTTGTTAATCCACCAACAGTGTAGCAGCCGGTGATGCTGGTGATGTAGTAACCAAAGATGAAAAATCGAATTAGGAAAAAGATTCATAAAAGGTACTTGCCTGATGTTGGAATTGAAATCACGATGAATTCCAAATGGGAATCTATTCTGTCTGATTTAGAAGTTAGTGAATGTGCAGAAATTAATAAGCAAAATATTCCAGAATCATTCTATAGGTTGAATCCAGAAGCAAAATCAAGAACACTAAGCTATGAGGTCCAACGAGTAGAATTACAATCTGTCCCAAGGTTCGAATCACATTGGTGGCAGGTCAATTCAAACACAAGGTACTTTTCGTTTTATCCTATCTCTTTTAAACAATCAAAATGGCATGCGGCCGTTGACCTTGCCAAATAGCCATAACAAACGCATGCGGTCGGACTTGTAAATCGCTACGCGCTTTGCAAGCCACTGATGCGGGGCGTTGTTGGGGCATAAATTTTAAAGAATGAAAATATCATTCTCATATTACCTATACCATTGGCTTAAATATACTTTCTTGGCCATCGCAACCGGATTAGTCTGTGGCATGATATTCTTTTTTCCTTTAGGAGTTCCAGTGGGTTTGTTGCTTGGAACTATAGCGGGCCAGATAGTGGTTTGTCAGCAATTCTTTGGTAACAAGCGTGGTAAGTTTGAGCTTTTATATCTTAAATTTACAAGAAAAAATGAGATGAACAGAGCGATCTCAAATCTTGTAGGAAACACACGCTATTTTGCCCAGCTGTTGGCTGAATTTGGAGAAATAAGCTGGTCCAAAGGCGAAAAATATCAAGCGATTCTCAACAATGAGCCTGAATTAGACGATTCGATTAAATTCCCCCTATTGTATAAGCTTGGTATACTATCTAAAAAGGACAGAAGCTACCAGAAGGCCATTTCATATTTTAATATGTGCCTTGAAGCTAAGCCAAATGATTTATTATTAAATTACATCCAGGGTCAATGTTTTGAAAGAGAAGGCAATGGGGATTTTGCGATAGAATCCTATCAAAAGGCATCATGCGAAGGAGCAATGCTATCGAAAAACCTAAAACAATATATAGATGATCAAATCAAAAGGGTTGAAATTAAAGGCCCATCGAAAAAACCTCCCAATCCTGGCCTGATGCATACAGGCGTGAAATAAATGATCCAACAAAGGGCTTTTGGCGGATTCGGTTCCCTCGCCCAGGGGCAAAACGAAACATATCTCCAACTAAGCACAATATTGGTAAAAGTTGTGCTGCTCAGTCGCGGCTGGAAGCCGCTCCAACACGAAAACCGAAAGTTGGGCTGAATAGCTTAATGAATATAATGCTTTTTAAAGGACTTACTTTGATAAGGATGTAATGATGAACATCAAAAGATCAGGCGGGAAAACAGTCTTTATTTTCACCTTCATTTTCTCATTCATTACCATTACCAGCGCTACAGCTGGTGATCTAAACGTTATTGGCCATAGAGGGGCGGCGGGGCTGTTGCCGGAAAATACTTTGGCAGGATTTAAAAAGGCTATGGATATGGGCGTTGATACCATTGAATTGGATATTCATCTTACATCCGACAATGAAGCCGTTGTTTACCACGATTCCAGGTTAAATCCCGCCACCACAAGAGATGCGAACGGAAAATGGATAAAAACAAGACCCCTGATCAAGGAATTAACACGATCTGAAATTCAAACGTATACTGTTGGGAAACTGAACCGCAGAGAAAAATATGCTAAAAAGTACCCTGATCAAAAATCGGCGGAAGGGGAACGGATTCCGACCCTGGGGGATGTCATACAGTTGGTAAAGAAAACCAACGATAAAACCCATTTGTTCATTGAACTTAAGTTTTCTCCTTTAAAGCCTGAAGAGACAAAGTCGTCTGAAGAAATTTCAAACGCAGTTGCAACGGTAATCAAAGATGAAAATATTGCGGAAAGGGTAACCGTTATATCTTTTGATTGGAATATACTAATGTATTTCCAGGGTATTATGCCCGAGGTTCCAACAGGTTATGTCACCATTGCAAAAAAGGATTTCGACACTATCCAAAAAAACAAGCCCGGTGCTTCGCC
>JAAEKY010000346.1 GCA_024227235.1 Desulfobacteraceae bacterium
AGATTTTAAAGGAGATATGGCGCCTTTATACAAACGGCTATCAAGAGCAATCCAAAGATGGTGTGTGGACGCCTGCACTCTAAATCAATGGGAAATACCCTTTCCGCAATTAACGATTCATAAATAAAAAATTTAATTATTTATAACAATTTTAAAAAAAAATATTTTCCAATTGGGCGATGGTTAAAGAGGTAATTGTTTTCACTGAAATTTGAACGGACGTCATGTCCGTTCAAACCATCACCTATCCAACCATCCGTGAGCCATTCTCTTGAAAGCGAAAAACCTCAGTGACAACTGTTATGCATCCGTATTGAAACGATCTTTGTAAACTTTTGGGCTTTTTCGCGGTGGGGCTTTTCCTTCCATGGCTGGTTTCCCAATCATAATGGCTCCGGCAATATCCAATTCTTCCGGGATTTCAAGAATCGGTTTTAAAGTTAAAGGGCTGAAAAAAGTAAACCACAAAGAATCAAGTCCAATATCTGTGGCCTGCAACATCATGTTCTGGATGCAGGCTGATGCAGCTTGCAAAGCACCATGGGGTTGCTCAAAATAACTACCCAATCCTCCTTTTGTCGGATCATACACCACGACCACAATCAGGGGACAATCTCCGATAAAGTTCATGGGATATTTCCCTGCCCATGCAGGGCCGCTGTTGTCTAATACGGTTTGTTTGGCCTCAATTCCGGTTTTTTGAATTTGAGCTTTGACCGTCGAGTCAGTGACAGCGATAAATTGAAATGGCTGTTGATTTAGTGGGCTGGGTGCCCATTGGCCTGCTTCTAAAATGGACTGAAGTTGTTCTTGGGTAACAGGTGTATCTTGAAATGCTCTGCAGCTGCGCCTCTTTTTTAATAACTCGCTGAATTCCATAGGTGTCTTCCTTTATCAAAAGAGAAATAAATTTACCTCCATACTGTAAACACTAATTCTTATTTTGTCGAAGGTTTCAATAAGAAAAAAGATATAAGCAATATTATAAAAAACCAACCAATAAAAGTAGCCGGGAAGACTGAAAAGGTATCCATAAAAATAATATTTTCAATATTTTCTGATGGCAGACCCTGCTTTTTGATTTTTAAAACAAGGGCATACAAAACCCCTAATACCCCATAAGAAATGTTATATGACAGGCCTTTGAAACTTAAAATAGTTGCCCGTTGTTCAGAAGACGCCATTTGATTGATATAGAAGCTGACAAAAAAACCAGTAAAATACATGGCACTAAACGTAATCAGCGCAGGGATAAGACCTGAATAGGGCCAGAAAAAGTTCATAGAACTTAAGCCGGTAAATGTTAAGATGGTCGTGATCCATAGGGCATGTGAATATGGGTGGTTTTCTGCAATTTTTTTGGCTATTTTGGGAATGACAAGCCCAAGCATGGCCACAAGAGATCCAATGATACCAAAACTGGATTCTGGCAGTTCAATCATCCTGTAGTACTGGCTGGAAAGGGTGATAACCATTCTGATGATACCATCAAACAACATGCCAAAAAGAATGACAGATAGGGCAAAAGGCGTTTTTAAAATCCACAACCCTGCCTTAAATGTTAAACCAAACGCTTGGCGGATCTGTGGTTTTTTTGTTTTTGATGAGCCAGGGTCTTTCATCTTGAGGGTTGTTATAAAAGCAAAAATTGCAAGGATCAGGGTAAGATATAATGGAAATCGCATCGTGGTTTCTTGAGAAAAGGCAATAGCAAACCCAAAAAAATTGCAAATTTTTTCAAGTAGATTCGGGTCATACACTGCGGCACCTATGCTCATGGCAATAATAAACCCAATAGATTGAAATCGGATTAAAATTTCAAGCACTCTTCCCCATTGATCGCTGTTTCCTTGAGCTTCTAAAGAGTCATAGGCAATGGCCTCATCTGCCCCACTGGCAGCAGCCTCAGCCAGGCCGCTTAAAAAACGATTTACAAGGAAAACAATAAAGATAATAGACGTGTTTGTTTTGGGGACAAAACTGATGATGCCGATTTCAAATATCATGATAAGAGTGGCAAATACCAATAGCCGCTTCCTTCCTACAATATCAGCAAGGGCGCCTGAGGGAACCTCGAACAACACAATAGTGGCTGCCCAGACCGCATTCAGAATGGAAAACTGAGCCACGGTAAGACCGAAATCAAGAAACAGGATAGTAAAGACTGGATAGTAAAATCTAGAATTAAAAAAGACCTTAAAGGCAATAAATAACCGGACATTAGGAATGGAAAATGGAGATGACAATGCGGTATTAATCTTTGGGTATAAGCGTTTTTAAGATATCTTCCTTGCCAATAATGCCTACAACCTTTTTACCCTCTACAACGGGGATGGTATGAAAATGTTTTTCAACCATAAGCGTTGCAATCTCAGATACAGGGGTATCTGCACCCACAGTCACAGGATCTTTGACCATGGCTTGTTCAACAGTTGTCGCGGCTATCTTTTTAAGGCTGTCTTCCAGTTTTTGCGAAGATGATAAGGGGATAATACTATCTAGGATAGCGAAAATCGGTGGTATAGGGATGTCTTTTTGCTGGAAGATCAAATCACTTTGGCAGAGAATACCGACCAATTCTTCTTTATTATTCACTACGGGCACACCATTAATATGATTATTTAAAAGGATTTTAACTGCTTTGGGGATCTCTGTATCTGGATTAATGCTAATAATGTTGGTTTCCATAATATCTTTTGCTTTGGCCATGATGCCCTCCTTATGAATGAATGGGTTAATCAAATTTATTCCGTTCACAGGCGGTAACTGCTTGATCTCTACACTATACATGAATCCTTGTGTTAGGTAAAGCATCAGACTAATTACTGGATATTATGAAAGAAACTTAACCTGTTACAGGCTGATTGCCTTTTTTTATCCTATTTCATCACCAGTTCTTCCAGACCTCTATCTCTTAAAAAATTGGGATACAGGTCATAGGCTGGTTTTAAAATAGGAAGCAGTTTTAAAGTCTTTGGGACATTTCCCTTTGCCACCACCTGTCTTCTGGTTAATGCGGTGACAAGATTTGCCTTGCCGTGCCAGAATTTATGGGCAAAATCAGCATTCATGGACATGGTGACTTCAGGCTCGCCTGTAAACTCTCCTTTTATAAGTTCAGTTTTATCCCCTGTGGCATCAATAGTGATGATAGCATCTGGATTTTTATACACAAACTGAATGCATAGATTGGTCTTCTTCAAGGACGGACCCATATCCTGATCATCTTTTAATACAGCATAAAATTCCATGAGAATGTCATAGAGCATGTCTGTATCTTTGAATACATTGGACATCTTTTTTGCAGCAGCCTTTTTTTGTGCTTTTGGTCTTAGGTCTTCTTCTGAGACAGCAAGGGGTTTGTCTTTGGAATAATACACCTTTTCAACAATTTCAATGACAGCTTCACGATCAGGTTCAACAGGATTATACAGCATTGAACCATCTTCCATTGCTGTATCTGCGACCTGATCAAGTTTTGCAAGGTTATCCTTAATGCCGGCATCTTTTAAATTTAACGGCATTTGGGTTAAAAATGAAATTTGACGGTTAAGCTGGCGCACTTTTTCAATACCGGCAATGGCAGCCTGTCTTCTTATCCACCCATCTACAAATCCTAAATTTTCTAATTTTTTATTGGCAAAATCTCTAATTTTATGGGCTTTTGTATCCACAAGATCCTTTAATGCATTCAGATCAGTCTTTTTTACCGTTTTTGTGATCAGGTCAAGGGCACCTGATTTAATGACACTCTGGCTGTCACTGACAATCGTAGGAAATGAGACTCCCATTGCCATGGCCACATCAGCATACCGATCTATTTTTTCTTCTAAGTTGTATTCCATAACCTCAGGAAGGATCAATGTGTTCGCAAGGCCATGGGGGATATGATATACGCCACCTAAAGCATGGGATATGCCATGCACCATTCCTACCATGGAATGGGAAAATGCAACCCCTGCAATAAAACTTCCCACCTGCATGGCACCTCTGGCCTGAAGGTCTTCTGGTTTATCACAGGCCTGTAGTATATTATCCGTTATCATTTTAATGGCATGCAAAGCTAAGGCATCAGAAGCTGGAGACCATTCTTTGTCTACATAGGCTTCAATGGCGTGAACCAGGGCATCCATTCCTGTGAAAGCTGTCAGCCTTGGCGGCATGGACACTGTCATTTCAGGATCAAGTATGGCCAGTTGCGGTAAAAATTGTTCTTCTGCAAATGGCAGTTTCACATCATTATCAGGATCGGCAATCACAGCGACCTTTGTGACTTCTGATCCGGTTCCAGCAGTTGTGGGAATCACGATAGCAGGCAAAAGTGACTCTGTGCTTTCAAGCAGATAGGCTCCCATGTGATCCTGTACCTTACCACCTTTTGTCATTAAAAGATTGGCTACTTTAGCTGTGTCAATAACACTTCCGCCGCCAACAGCAATAATCATATCGCATTTTTTTTTCTTGCCCAGAGCCGCACACGCCTGAACAGTTTCGATAGTAGAGTTGGGCGGAACATTATCAAACATGGCAGAAATTTTAATGTTTGTCTTTTTAAACCCTTTTTTCACTCTATCAACTGGGCCTGCCTTTACAAGGATTTCATCTGTGACAAGCAGGGCTTTTCTTTTACCGAATCTGGCAACTGCATCTTCAATTGAGTCAAGGATGCCTATACCATAAACCAGTTTTGTTGGAAGGGAAAATTCGAAATAATCGGGTAGCATTTTTTTATTCCTTTATAAGAGTAAGGGGTGAAATATTAAGCCATATTTTGTTTTTAAATAAATGGTTTAAGTTGCGTATGTGCTGTTTTATAACCTTCATCAATGAGGTCCCTTGCTTGTTTTAATGAAAAATTTAACAAAGATTTAAACCCTAGCATTTTTGAAGGAGCAAGCGTTATAATATTGGGTTGTATAGCTGGATCTGGTTTGCTGTTGTATCTTTGCCTATATGTTTTTTGAGCAGGTGGCAGCGGCATGTCCTTATATTGTTTTGCCATCAATGTGTTTTGATAAGATCCTGTAAGAAATTGTTCAAAAACATGCTCTCCAGCTTTAAAAAAGTTTGTGGGAAATGGTTGAGGCGTGTGACCAATGGGAGAAAGATGAACCACAATAATTTCAGTAGCACCAAAATCCAAAGCCGGCAGTAATGGCACATTTGCCATAACGCCACCGTCCCAGTGGGGGATGCCATCAATTTTGTGCCAAGGGAAAAGGAGCGGCATGGCACTGGAGGCCAAAACATGTTCAAGCGCGATTTTTTGGTTATCAAAAAAACAAGGACTGGCCGTATGCATATTGACCGCTGAAATAACGATCTTTGTTTGAGTTTTTCGTAAAGCTTTAAAATCAAGGTGTTTTGAAATCATCGCTTGAAGTGGGCGTGTATCCAGCAAAGGTTTAACCGCTTTGCCAGATAAAAAATAGGCTAAAAAGGGAAGAAGGTTCAGTTTGTACATTTTTCGGCGATTATGCGTGGACCATATTTTTTCCAGCGTATCAATATCCAATCCAGAACCAATACCGGCAGCATTAACAGCGCCAATGGATGTACCGCAGATAATATCAGGTTCCCAATGTCGCTCAACCAGGTATTTCCATACCCCGATTTGAAAAGATCCTCTAGAGCCTCCACCGGAAAGTATTAATGCTTTTTTCACAGGGTCACCATATATAAAGATTTGATATCCATGGTTGAAGCCCTAAGATTTTACTGACCAGATTTCATTGTGCCAGGCCATCTCACGCTCCACCATGGTATCAACAAAAAAGTCTATATTATCAATTGTTTTAAAAGAGACATACCCGTCGTAAATAAAGTCTATAATTTCTTTAATGCCAAATAGCACGGCAGCAGCTTTTACAGTTTTTAAAGAAGCGCCAACAATCCATTTTTTGCTCAGGCCGTGAAAAATACGAGTAACTTCTGCACTTAAGTTTATTTGATAGATTCGCAGGTCATAGTTATCAAGGCTCCTATAGACTTCCTGGTATTCGTCCATGGTCATGGTTTCATCCGTGCCATTAAGCAACATTTTTTCGACCATTAAATTGTCTTGGTCATCGGTGATTTTATGAAGCTCAATGACTTTGGTGACGGCAGTGAGCATGCTCTTGTAAATCTTACCATTCAATGCTTTGTGCAGTTTTTTCATACTGGTATCGCGAAAAGAGAAATCTTCAGGCGCATAAAGCTTATTAAAAAAGAAATTCCCAATTTGTGTATATTGGGGATTTTGTTTTATATCGTCATAGGTGCGGTTAAGTCTGTTAGATTGAAACATCTGTAAGACTCTTTTTAGCTGTAAGAAATTTTGATTTGAAGTGTTGTCGTCTGTCATATGATTATTCAAGGCTCCTGATTATTCGGACCGGCTGTTCGCAGTATTTAAACAAAGTTCAGCCATGGCCCTGTTCTTGGCCTTTATTGGTTTCGTCTGATTGGTGAAGGGTTTCAAATTTTTTCAGTTTTTTTTCCAATGTATTGATCCGGGAACTTAAACTTGACACCTGATCTTTTGTCGCAAGGTTCATGGCATCTAAGACTTCTTTTAACCGTCTGTCTATGGTATCTGAAATCCAATTTTTTAAGGACGCGGTATACCCGATGATTTCATTTTTCAGCCGGCTTCCTTCAGATTTTGAAATTTCTTTATTTTTGACAAGGCCTTTAACCATGCTGTCTATCTCATCTTCTGCCAGAGTAAATGATCTTTGCCATACAGATACATATCTTTTGGCATAATCAGTAAGCGCATTCCCACCCTTTCTGAAAAGCTGAATCAGAACACCGGAAGACACCTTGCTTTCAGTTTTGCCACTCGTCCTGGCAATCAAGCTTGAAACTATAGATGCGGTGAGGTCTTCACCTGTTTCGTTATCAATAATGACAATATCTTCCCCTAATTTGATCAGCTCGGAAAGGCGGACCATGGAAATATATTTTTTATCGGTTGTGTCATAAAGCTTTCTGTTTGCATATTTTTTTATATGGTGCATGTCTTCCTCTCAATGGGCGTTGTCTCAAAAACCTGCCAGGCTATAGTTTCTATAACCAGGCAGGTTTTGTCAATATGCATTATCGATAATTAGGGGTTTACGCGTTCGCTTTTTTTTTGTTTACATCGTTTACTTTTGATGTCGCAGGTTTTTCAACCTTTGGCGCTGCTTTTTTGGCTGCAGCAGTGGCTTTCTTTTTAGACCCTTTTTCCTGTGCAAGTTTAAGCGCATCAATTTTTTTGTTCAGTGCTTTGATATTTTCATCAAGTCGTGTGACTTGTTCTCTGGAAGGTAATTTTACCGCTTCAAGAACTTTGCTGATTTTTGAATCAATAATGTCACCTACCCACTTGACTAATTTGTCTGTTTTAAGAAATGGGATATCTTTTTTCTTTTTTGTCTTAGCTTTTTTTTCTTTTTTTACAGCTTCTTTTTTTGAAAGTTGGGCAATAACAGTTGAGGTTATGTCTTTTCCGGTTTTAGTCAGGGTGACTTGAATTTTCTCGCCTTTTTTTATTATTTCAGCAAGTTGGTCTGGCTTGATATATTTTTTATTGATGGTATCGAAAAATCTTCCGTTGGCATATTTTTTTATTTTAAGCATTTCTTTCTCCTAATCGTTAGATCATGTTTTTATATTATGTTTGATGCCTTATTATATTAGGCGTTGGCATATTGTTTATTAAGCGCATCCACTTTTTTGTTAACCCCATCGATTCCAGAGACTAAATTATCAATTTCATCTTTAGAAGGAAGGTTTAATTTTGAAGGAATAGATTCAATTGTTGAGGCTATTTTCTTTTCGATGGTTTTTTTCATGGGAATTCTTTCTATATTTTTTTTGCTTATTTCTATGAAATCGTCCACAAGGAGTTTTGCGTCATTTTCAATACCTTTGTACACTTTCTTGCCTTCGATATTGATTTTTTTAAACCTTTTCCTGGCATCAGTTTTTGCAGTTTTCGCAGCTTTTTGCCATGCTTTAAAGCGGTCATCCTTTGTTTTATTGAGGGCATCTTTGCTGTCATCAATAAGGTCATCGATTCTTTTGATAGGATCTGATTTGAGCTCTGAGAAGAACTCTCGACCATTTTCAAGTTGTTTTTTTACATATTTCTCGTTGACGGTCTTAATTTTAGTTTCAATTTTTTTTCTTGCGTCTTTAATCGTTTTTGCAATGTAAAATTTGGATTCTTTTTTTTGTGCCATGTTTTGAGTCTCCTATAAAAAATTTTTGTATAAAATATATGTTTTGTATAACGCGTTGTGTCACGATCATAATATGATGCACTGCGTTATATTTGTCAAGCATCATTTCCCTTTTTTTAAAAACAGCCCCATTGTTTTTTTGTTAATGATTTTGTTTAAAGCCTTATAATGTAGGCTATTTCGTAATTTTATTTTGTTTGAAAAAAGCTTTTAAAAGTTATATATTATTCTTCGATTGCAAACACTTGCTTTTTAATGGTAGGAAGGATATGTAACTTTTGTTCGATATTTATTGATTTTTTGTGGGTTGTGATGCAACCTGAGATGTGAACATCTTTTTTAGGGAAAATTAAAAGTGATCAGGAGATAAAAATGCCCCAAACAATGACACAAGCAGACAATTTCTGGTTATGTATGGATGACCCTGTGAATCTAATGGTGATCACCGGGTTTTGGGAGTTTAAAGAACCTTTGGATTACAACCGACTGTATGCCACTGTCGAAGCACGGTTGGCTTCTTTTCCCCGGTTCAGACAAAAGATCG
Organism: Desulfobacteraceae bacterium; assembly: GCA_024227235.1. Classification (GTDB taxonomy): domain Bacteria; phylum Desulfobacterota; class Desulfobacteria; order Desulfobacterales; family Desulfobacteraceae; genus Desulfobacula. The sequence continues at coordinate 8,758 of JAAEKY010000346.1, forward strand.
TCAAACCCGGAACAGGATTGGGTCTGCCTAAATGGGTAAAAGATAAACATTATGATCTTCGCTCCCATTTACATCGGATTGCCCTGCCGGATCCTGGAGACAAAAATGAGCTTCAGGAATTGGTATCTGGGCTTAAGACAACTGCTCTTGATCCCAATAAACCGCTTTGGGATATTCATTTAATTGAGAATTATGAGACAGGGTGCGCACTTTTTTTTAGAATCCATCATTGCATAGCAGATGGTATAGCCCTGATGCATGTCCTTCATTCAGCCGCAGATGTTGATCCGGATGCACCATGGCCCAAACCTATGGAAAAAGATAATAAAAGTGAATCAAGAAAATCACCTATACTCTCTGTTAATTCAATGATGTCTGGCGCAAAAGATGTTATCCAAAAGGGCCAGGATATCAGCAAAAAAATAGTAAAAGAAATTCAAAAAGCATCCGCCAACCCCGCGTCCTTGAAATTCTGGCTGAAACTAACCGCTAGCTTGCCGTCTGAAGTGGCTGGTGTATTGTCAAAACATACGATCATGAGTTCTGATCCTAACACAGCGTTTAAAGGAAAACTCGGTGTGGCCAAACAAGTTGCCTGGACAGACCCTATTCCTCTTGACAGAATAAAAACATTAGGAAAAGCGATCAACTCAGCGACTTTAAATGATGTATTGATTGCAACAGTCACCGGTTCTATGCGCAGGTATTTAAAAACCAGAAATACACCGATCAATGAGCTGGATCTTCGGGTGACTGTACCGGTAAATATCAGAAAACCAGGCACAGAATTTGAGTTGGGCAATAAATTTTCCCTTGTATTTTTAAAGTTGCCTGTTTTTCTTAAAGATCCTATCTTGAGGCTTAAAGAGGTCAAACGCAGGATGGATAAGCTCAAGGTGTCTGCAGAGCCCTATGTTAATTTCGGATTACTTTCTGCCATTGGATTTCTTCCCACAACCCTTGCACAAAAAGCAGCCCAGCTTTTCGGAAATAAAGCCTCTGGTGTGATGACAAACGTGCCAGGGCCAAGGCAGCCTTTATATTTTGCCGGTAAGGAAATATCAAATATCATGTTCTGGGTACCCAGATCAGGGGCCATTGGTTTAGGTCTTAGTATTTTTAGCTATAATGGTAAAGTGAGCATTGGTATTGCATCGGATAAAGGGTTGATGCCGGATCCTGAAACATTGCTTGAAGGATTTGAGGATGAATTTAATTATCTGATCGATATTGTGCAGTCAGGAAAAATTAATGAAGGGCCGCTGGTCCTCCATGATCGCTTTGCTGAAAAAAAATCTCGAAAAGGAGAACTTAAAAACAAGCCCCCAGTTGAAAAAGTGACGCCCGGTCAGTGTGAGGCGTATACTAAATCTGGTAAAAAATGTCGCAACAAGGCTTTGAAAGGCTCTTCTTTTTGTCATACGCACATAAAAAATAAAAAAGAGGATAGCCTTTTAAATGATGTCGCCCAAATAATGAGAGACCTTGCTGAGTGATTTGTGCTATGAGCAAAGCTTGAGAGATATGGCCACAAGATATAAGGAAAATATAGCCGGCAGGTTTTATGTGGACACAAATTGTATTAATTGTTCTTTATGTGCCCAAATAGCACCGAATATTTTTGTAACCAATCATGATGAAGGCTATGAATATGTTCATCAGCAGCCAGGAAACAATGAAGAGAATGCTCTGGTGGCCGAACTCATTGAAATATGTCCGGCAAATGCGATCCAGGATAATGGTTAAGCCATGAAGATGAAATCTTCATGATTTTTTCAACATCAGTGTCAATTTGTATTGGAGGAAAGTGTGAAACAGATCATCAGTATCAGTTTGGGATCCAGTAAAGATGATTATGAGTTTGAAACTGAATTTTTAGGTCAACTATTCGCTGTTAAACGCATAGGTGCTGACGGTGATATGGATAAGGCAGCCCAAATGCTTCTGGAATGGGATAAGAAGGCAGATGCCATTGGTGTCGGTAACATTAAATTTCCTCATGCTATTGCTCCCAGATATCTGACCCAAAAGCACGATGACAAAATCAAGACACTGGGCAAACGAATTCAAACGCCTGTCACAACCGGAAATTCTTTGAGAAATGTCTCTTTTGAATGGTCGTTGCGTTATGTGGAACACAAATTTGGTAATTATTTTAAAAATGCCAAAGTGCTATTTCTTTCTGGTATGGCCAATTACAAAATTGCCAAGGTCATGGCTGAATATACGGATAATTTAACGTTTGCAGATCCGGTAATTGAAAATGGTATTTCAAAATTGATTCATTCCATAAAAGGATTGGAACGTTACGCCAAAGGGTCCCATGAAATCTTAGACTGGCTGCCCAGCAAACGGTTGACGTCTTCTGTAGTACCTTTAAAAAAATGGAATAATTATGTCCTTCGAAAGGCCATGCAAAAAGCAACCATTATTGTTGTGCCCTATTATAATTTTTATGAGTATTTAAAAGGTACAACATTAGAAGAGCTGGGTGGTAAAACCATTATTACGTCAACCGCTTACACTGACAGGGTTGAATTTTTAAAAGAAAGAGGCGTTGATGTCATCATTGACACAACCCCAAAAATTTTAGAACGAGTGGTGGCACCCAATGTAATAGAAGCCCTGATTCTTGCAGCGTTGGAAAAGAAATCAGATATGGTCAATGATGATGACCTTTTGGAAATCATCAGTATGCAGAAAATGGATCCAAGGGTTGTTTACCCGTCTGGTAAGGAGAAAAGGGTCAATCGGTTTGCATTTGTCATCCATCCTTTATCCAAGGAGTTTCTAAAAAAAGAAAAAGCAGTTGATTTTATTTCAGGATTCGCACCCCCTGTGTTTTTAGATGCTGTAGAAAAGGTGATTGCGTATGCACCTCCCTGGGTCTACTCAAAGGTGACGGGGGTAAGGTCTCCGACAGGTGCGGAGGCTGAAGGTTGGTTGATCTCTGTGGGAGGTACGCCCAAACAGATGTTGGCTCACAGCCCGGAATTTACCTATACTAGATTGTTACAGGCAGCCAGGATGGCCAAGCGTATGGGGGCTCAGATTATGGGCCTTGGGGCCTTTACCAAGGTGGTCGGCGATGCGGGTGTAACTGTTGCTAAAAAAGCAGAAATCCCTATTACGACCGGAAACAGCTATAGTGCGTCCGGTGCATTGTGGGCGGCTGCGGATGCTGTAAGGCGAATGGGACTCATAGACATTGAATCGGGAAAGAAGATTGCTGCTAAGACCATGGTTTTGGGCGCTACTGGCGCCATAGGGTCTGTTTGCTGCCGGCTTTTGGCAAAAGCGTTTGATGAAGTGATTATGGCAGGACGAAATACAGCTAAACTTTTAGCGCTACAACAATCGATCAACAATGAAACACCGGAGGTCAAATTAAAAATTACGACAAAACCGGATCGATTTCTGGCCGATATGGATGTGATTGTAACAGCCACATCTGGTGCAGGTAAAAAAATTCTAGATATCACCAAGGTAAAACCGGGCGCCATTATTACAGATGTAGCAAGACCTTTGGACCTTTCTCCCGAAGACGTGGCAAAACGCCCAGATGTATTGGTCATTGAATCGGGTGAGATTGAGCTGCCTGGAAATCCGGAAATGAAGAATATCGGCTTGCCAGGCAATATCGTTTATGCCTGCCTTGCTGAAACCATAGTTCTTGCGCTTGAAGGACGATATGAGATTTTTACCGTGGGCAGAGAAATAGAATGGGAAAAAGTCAGGGAAATTTATAAACTGGGTCTGAAACATGGGATGAAACTGGCAGCCATTTCAGGTGTAAATGGTGTGTTCTCAGACGAAGATATTCATAAAGTAAGAGATCTTGCTATTAAAATCAGGGAAGAAAGAGAGCTGGACGCAACAGGCACATCTTCAGGAGGACAGGCGTGAAACAGATCATCAATATAAGTCTTGGACCGGAAAGTGAAGATTATCATTTGGAAACACAGTTTTCTGGAAAAAAATTTAAGATTCAGCGTTTTGGCACGGATCAGGATCTCACAAAAGCTGAGAACCTGTTATTAAAATGGAATAAAAAAGCGGATGTTCTTTGTATCAGCGGTATTAAATATCCATCCACGATGAGCAGCAAAGGTATTACGGATAGAAAGACCCAGGAGCTGTTAGATTTGTGTGAAAGGTTGCAGACCCTTGTGACAACAGGCGAAACACTTTACAGGGTGAGCCAGGAATGGAGTATCCGGAATATTCAGTTCCAATTGGGCAATAATTATTTTACCAATGCCAGAGTGTTGTTTTTTTCAGGTATAGCCAATTCAACCCTGGCAAGAGTTATGTCAGAATATACGGATAATATAATGTTTGCAGATGCAATCATTGAACATGATATCCCCAAAGTACTCCATTCGATAAAAGAACTTGAACGCTATGCAGGTAAAGCCCATGATTTTCTTAAAAAATTGCCAATAGGGAAAATTGCATCCCGAAAAAAACAGGTTAAAGACTTAAATAAATATCAGCTTAAAAGGGCAGTGGAAAAAGCAAATGTTCTCGTAATTCCTCATGAAGGATTTTATGATTATATCCAAGATTTTTCCGGCGAGGATCTTGAAGGCAAGATTGTTATTACCACGACTGCCTATGAAGATCGGATTGACCTTCTTACTCAATTGGGTGTGGAGGTTATCATAGATACAACCCCTCAATTGATTGAACCTGTGGTGGAAGATGTTGTGATTGAGGCATTGATGATTGCAGCTATGGATATCCCAAAAGGCAAACAGATGAAGGAAGATTTACTTGAGATCATCAGTGAACAACGGCTGGATCCTAGAATTATCTATCCATTTGAACCCAATAAACGGGTAAACCGGTTTGCTTATCTTATTCATCCTCTTTCACAAGACCATCTTAAAAAACTTAAAACCGTTGAAGTTATTTCTGAGATTTCACCCAAAAGTATGGGACTCATGGAAAAGATCATGGCCTATTCACCGCCATTTGTGTACTCCAAAGTAAAAGGAATTAAATCGCCTACAGGGGTTGAGGTTGAAGGCTGGATCATTACAATTGGGGAAACAGCAGAGCAGATGCAGGCACATCCACCTGAATTTACAACAAAAAAAATTATGAAGGCAGCTTTAAAGGCAAAAAAACTGGGTGCCCAGGTGATGGGAATAGCTATGCTGCCCAAAGGCTTGAAAAATACCGCCCTTGAAGTTGGTAAACATGCCGTTCTTCCTATTACGACCGGAAATTCCTATACGGCATCTACTGCATTATGGGCGGCTGCCGACGCTGTCCGCCAGATGGGATTAAGCAAACTCAAAGACGGTAAAATATTAAGGGCCAAAGCCATGGTGATTGGTGCCACAGGAGATGTCGGCTCCATTTGTACAAGACTGTTGGCCACCGCTTTCGAAGAAGTATATCTTGTCAGTCGTAACATGGCTAAACTTTTAACACTTCAAGAAACACTTCAGGCGGAAAAATCAGACCTAAAACTTTTTGTGTCAACTCGGGCAGACCGGTATCTGGATGATATGGATGTCGTGGTCATGGCAAGTTCAGGTGCACAAAAAAGCATAGACATCATGCGGGTAAAACCAGGTTGCGTCATTACAGATATCACCCGGCCTATGATATTTTCACAAAAACAAGTGGCAAAAAGACAGGATGTCCTTGTGATTACCGGTGGTGAGATTGAGCTGCCGGGAGTTGACATTGAAATGAAGGATATTGGTTTGCCGCACGGTGTTGCCTATGCGGGTTTGGCAGAAACCATTATTCTTGCTCTGGAAGGAAGGTTTGAAGATTTTACTAAAGGTAGCAATACTGAATGGGAGAAAGTAAAAGAAATATATAAATTAGGAATAAAACATGGCATGAAGCTTTCTTCAATCTCAGGTGTTGATGGTGTGTTGAGTGAAGAGGATATTGCCAGAGTTAAATCTCATGCACTGAAACAAAGGGAAAAATTGTAGCAAAATTATGAATATTATAGCTAAGACGCGTCAGCTCAGGAAATCAGCCGTTCGATTTGTTGTAAATGAAATTCCCACCCATGCTATCAACATCAGTTATGATACATATAGCAAAATATATAAAGGGCAGCAGAGTTTAGGACTTCCCGTTGCGCCGGAATTGATTATCAGCCAAAAAGAAATTAAGTCCAATGCCATAGGAAAACTTGCACTGACGCTGTTCCATACTTTTTATAGGATTACAAAGCAGCTCATCCCTCGATATAAAATCAAAGCCATTTTATTGGATGAGTTGGAAAAAGATGGTATCCGTTTAACAGAAGAAGTGATTCTTTTATCAAGGAATGAGCTTGAGCATATTGTAATTAAATGTTTAGGTATAGACCCAAAATTTTTTGAAAAAATTTATCAAGAAGCCTATCGGCGTAATATCTTAAAAGAAGCCCTGAAAAATTCCTGCCAGCCTGCCTATTTTGAAAGCGAAGTCGATGAAAGAGAAAATAATGGCAGGGGGGATTATGAGATTGTCTTCTATCAAGATTTCACAGATGAAGGTAAAGAAATAAAGTTTCGACGCCTTTTGAGTATGGAAGATGTAACGGCAGGAGACAATAAGCCTTCTGTCGTCCTTGTTCCGGGATTTGCAAATAATTCCAATTGCTATAATTTAAACAATCGGTATTCAATCGCCAAAAATCTTGCAGATAAAGGCAATTGGGTTTACCTTTTTGACCCCAGAGGCGTGGGGGTGAACGCCGGTCGTTTTGATCCAAATTATACAGTTGATACACTCATAGATCATGACTTGCCAACCGTATTGAATTTTATTACCCAAAGAAGCTGTGGAAAGCCTTCCATACTCATGGGCCATAGTATGGGCGGGCTTGTATCAGAAAATATGGTTTTAAATTGGGCGATGCGTCTTGCTTTTTCCAAGGTAAAACTGCCAGATGAAAATAAAAAGGCATTAGACAAGATTTTGGCCCCCAAAGAAATAGCTCAGGAATCGCTAAAAACGGTTAAAGGAGTTATATCGTTAGGCTCGCCAAGATGCTTTGATAAAAAATCACATGTGTTTTTTCCATCCGCTTTGTGGCTAAATCATTTATCCAGGATATTTAAATTTTCACGGGTACCTGTTCAAGAGATGTCACGGGTTGTAACACAATTGCCGTTCTTAAAGTCTATCAATCGATTTTTTTATAATAAAAATATTGGGGATCTCAACTTTTTAATCTCTCCTGAAAATCATAAAAACGATAAATATTTTATTGAGCGTTACCTTGAAAAAGCCATGGAATCAATCCCTTTGGGCCTTGGGTTTCAGTTCCTTAAGGCGGTGTATGATGGCAATGGTTTCAAACGCATGGATCCCTCCGCATTGAATTATACTCATCATTTTTCTTTTTTCCCAAAAGACATCCCATTGTTCCATTTCTGGGGCTCCAAGGACTGTCTTGCACCCCTGGAAAATATACGCTATAGTCAGTCCTATCCTCACAAGGTCAAAAAGGTGTACAGGCTTGAAAAAGCAGAGGATTTGAAAAAAGTAGAGATTGCATCGGAACAAAGCCAGCTCATCGATTTTGTTATTGAAGGGGCCAATCATCTTGATTTGCTTTATGGGAAAAAGGCACAAGAACTTGTTCATCCTTTGTTAGAAAAGATTGTTCAAAAGGTTTGGTCTAACTGGTCTTATGGGGATCAGGTCAAAATGAATCCCGATGCTGCTGAGTGTGTGTCTAATTTAATTGCTGAATAGACAAACGTGTTTGTCTGATCGGAAAGCTCAGGGAATATGCTAAGCCTTAAAGATTTTGGCGTTGTCGGCCGGACATACAGAAATATTAATCGGTACCGCCAGATATTAACCATTCTTTTCAAGTATGGATTTGGTAATATTATTGGCGCGTTGAAAATAGACCAATACCTTGAAATTGGTCTTAAAATGATATCCAGGGCAAAGCCTGAGCGTGTTGAAAAACTAACCCAGCCACAACGCGTCAGGCTGCTTTTTGAGGAACTTGGTCCTACCTTTATTAAATTTGGACAAATTTTATCAACCCGCCCCGACCTTATTCCGTTAAATTATATTTTTGAACTTGAAAAACTTCAGGATAATGTCCCCCAATTTTCTTTTGAAGATGTCCAAAAAATACTTACAGATCAGTTTGGGTCTAAAGAAAAACCCTTTGCTACAATGGATGAGAAACCTTTTGCATCTGCATCCATAGGTCAGGTTCATATGGCAACATTGGACAATGGTGAAAAAGTAGCAGTGAAAATCCAGCGACCTGGCATTAGAAAACAAGTGACAGTGGATCTTGAGATCATGAACCATATGGCCACCTTAATGGAACGCCATATTGAAGACCTTTCCTTTTTCAGGCCCATAAAAATTGTGGAAGAATTTGCTTCAACATTGGAAAGAGAACTGGATTATACCCTTGAAGCATCTAATATCCAACGGGTATCGCATCAATTTACTTTTGATTCTACCATCTATGTACCTAAAGTTTATTTGGAGCGAACAACTGAAGCTATATTAACCATGGAATTCATTCAGGGAATCAAAATTTCCCAGGTAGAGCGCCTTGATGAAGAAGGCATGAACCGGAGAATTTTAACCCGGCAGGGTGCTGATCTGATTTTAAAACAAGTGTTTGAGTATGGGTTCTTCCATGCAGATCTTCATCCGGGGAATTTGTTTGCTCTGCCAGGCAATGTTCTAGGGCTCGTTGACTTTGGGATGATGGGTTTTATGGACCGTCAGGCCAGAGAAATTTTTATTGATCTGATAGCCAGTGTTGTCAGCCAGAATTCATCAGCTGCCTGTCGCTACCTGCTTGAAATTACCGAGTGTGATGAAGAACCCAATATGCGGATTTTAGAACGCGATCTTTCCAATTTTATTGGACAATATCTGACCAAACAATTAAAATATATCAATATGGGCCGCTTGTTGAAGGATCTTTTAAAAATTACGGTCAATCATAAACTTCGTTTGTTCCCGGATACCTTTTTGATGATGAAATCTTTTGCAGCCGTTGAAGGGGTTGCCCATAAACTTGATCCTGATTTTGATATGGTGGGTCATGCTGCACCATTTATAAAAAAGAAAAAGATTGAACGGTTTTCAGCAAAACGGATTTCAGAAGATTTATCAAGAGTTTCCATTGAATCTCTTCAATTTCTCCAAGAAGTCCCTCGGGAATCCCTTGCCATTATCCGACAGGTAAGAAGGGGTAAATTTGTTTTAGGGTTTGAGATTCAGAAACTGGAAAAGATCCTTGCATCCCACTACCATTCAAACCATAAATTATCAGTATCCATTATTATTTCCGCTTTAATTATTGCGTCTTCGCTTTTGTTGAGTTTTAAGGTGCCGCCCCAGCTTTTCGGTGTTTCTATACTTGGCATGAGTGGCATTGCCGGCGCTATTCTATTGGGGCTTTGGCTCTTTGTCAGACCTCAGAAATGACCGTGTTTTTTTCTGCTCACTATTTTCAAAAATACATTCCGATAACAATTATCTGAAAGAGATTTTACCGATCAGAGTTAATTCTTTTTATTATAGCCGTTGACATAAATATTGTTTCTTTATCCTGAAATGCATAAAGGAGTGCCTTAAACTATAACAATTTTCAGGCATCCTTCCACCCGCGCAGTTTATATATAACAAATTTAGAAAATAAATTGACATTATTTAGGTACATTGGTAACAATATATCTGTGTTTAATCCGTCTGCTTAAGGAGTCGTGAAAAAAATGATCAATCGAAATTTTTTATTGTTGCTGACAGGGCAGTTTGTTTCACAGATAGGGGATAAATTCCATATGATTGCCCTGTCTTTCTGGGTTTTAAAAACAACAGGGTCCTCTGCCAAAATGGGAGCTGTATTGGCGGCGTCTTTAATCCCGTCACTCATCCTTGGTTTTATTTCCGGTACCTTTATTGATCGGTATAACCGGAAAAATATTATTATCGGAACTGATGTGATTCGGGGAGTGATTATCGCTGTATTTGCTGCCCTTTTTTATTTTGAAGCCATGAACTTTTATGTAATTCTAATTATGCAGATACTCTTGTCGATAAATGCGGCTTTTTTTGATCCTGCAATTCCATCTGTTATTCCCCAGATTGTAGATGAAAAAGATTTGACAGCCGCCAATTCCAAGCATCAATTCATCAATGGATTTTCTACCATTGCCGGCGCTTTTATAGGGGGAATCTTTATTTCGTTGTTTGGATATTTGTGGGTGTTTATAGTGAATGCAGTTTCTTTTCTTTTATCTGCTTTTTTCGAATGTTTTATCCAGATTCCTCAAATGGCGAAAGGTGTTTCTATAAATGAAAAATCGAGTATATTTATCGATATGAAACAAGGGTATCAGTATATTTTTTCCAAGAGGATATTGGTAGTTCTGCTGTTTATTGTTCTGATTATTCATTTTTTTGTGGGTTCCATTGAAGTATTCATGCCGGTAATCGCTGATTCAATTTCATCCCATGGAATAAGAAATCTTGGATTTTTTCAAGCATCATTGGGTCTTGGGACTATAATTATGGCCGTTGTGTTGAGTTTTGGAAACATTTCTGGAAAAGAAAAATCAACATTGTTTGGCAGTATTTTTTTGATCGGATTGATCTATGTTTTGGCCTCCTTTTTTAAAGGAAGTCAAACAACGATGATGGTTCTTTTTCTTGCCATGTTGTTTTTATTTGGTTGTTGCATTATCGCAGCCAGTATATCGTTCAAAACCTTGTTGCAAAAAAGCATTGATAATCGTTTTGCAGGCAGGGTTTTTGCCGTGGCAGGATCGATTGGGAATGCGTCTATACCCGGTGCTATGATTGTGTATGGACTTTTGCTGGAAAAATATGAGTTTCAAGGGGTGTTAATGATTTCAGGTCTGATACTCATGCTGTTAAGTGTACTTTCATTTATGCTGTATAAGGAGAAAAATTATGGCCAGGCAAGTAAAGTCATCTCAAAAAGCGTCTCGTAAAATCCAAAGAGTACAAACAGGAGTTCGTATTGAAAAACGGCTGCTGAAAGTATTAAAAGGGCTAGCAGAATACCTTGAAATCTCTCTGGGTGATCTGATCGAAGGTATTGTTCTCCATTCATTTGACGGCAAAGCTCCTTTTAGCGAAAAAAACTTAAAAAAAATTAAGGCCTTAAAAAAAATATATGAACTGGATTTAAGCAGTGAGGACAGCCATAAGTTGGAAGAGTCCTAATGAATAGCCATTTCAAAGTTTGATTTTAAAATGGCTATTCAATTTTTCATGTACTAATGCGAGAGCGCATGTTTTTCTGAGCGCTTCATGTTGGATAGACCATTGTAAAAAATTAAAAAAGTGAGTAGCAAAGCCGAAACCAGTTGAATGGAATATGGAATGATTTCGCCCGCCTGCCCAACCACGGCACTTGCCTTTACATTAAAAAAAACATATATCCAATCCACTAAAAAGCCCATAGCAAGAGAGCATACAGCAATCATAGAAAGGTAGATGATCAAGGCCCGCGTATTAAAAATATTTTTAACAATATTAATGGTAGCAGCATTGGTTGCAGGACCCGCTAACAAAAAGACCAGGGCAGCACCAGGGTTAAGACCTTTGAGTATTAAGGCTGCAGCAATGGGTGTTGATGAAGTAGCGCAGACATACATGGGGATACCTGCAGCAAGCATCACCAACATAGATAAAAATTGATGGTCATTGGCCCAGACGGTTAGATCATCTGGGAAAAAATAAGTAATCATACCGGCAATTAATATGCCGATTGCGAATGGCTTTGCAATATCTGTTAGCAATTCTCCATATGCATATTGAAATCCATCTGTCAGCTTTTCATAGAGGGTTGCCTCATTTTTAGGTGTAACTACACCACAGTCTTTTGAACACCCTCAGCCGCTCGCTTTTTTTAGAGGCTTTGCCTGGTCAGGCGTCTTTTCTATCCCAAAAAAGTTTTGAGCGATTCCGGTTGAAACAGCAGTAATAAACCCTGCGATAGGTCGAATCACAGTCATAATAGGGTCCAGCATTGCCCATGATACTGCAATGGAATCTATGCCTGATTCTGGGGTCGCAATCATAAAGGAAAGTGCTGCCCCATTATTGGCACCTTGTTTTTTAAGGCCAGCTGCAACCGGGACAACGCCGCAAGAGCATAAGGGGATTGGGATGCCAAATAATGCAGATAAAATAACAGGTTTAACTTTGCCCGTACCCAAATACTTTTTTATTTGATCCGCTTTAAAAAAGACATAGAGTATGCCGGCAACAAAAAAACCAAACAACATATAGATGGCAACATCTAAATAGATATGCCAGGATTCTTTTAAAATATCATAAAGTATGGTCATAACAGAATAATCCTTAAATTTTAGTGTTTGACATGATCAAGGCTCATATTAATTAAAGCTGCAACATGATCATCATCAATTGTATAATAGAGCATTTTGCCCTCGCGTCGGTTCTTTACTATTTTTAAAGTTCTCAAAATTCTAAGCTGGTGCGATATGGCAGAATCCGTCTGATTGCAAATCACAGCGATATCACAAACACAATGTTCCCGGTTTAAAAGCGCAAGTACGATTTTTAGCCTGGATGGATCGCTTAAGGCTTTAAATATATCTGCCATTTGTGATACATCTTCCTGTTTTGGAAGGGTTTTAATAGTTTGTTCTACTTTTTTTTCGTTCACACATTTTTCTTTGCAAATATCTAACATTTAACACCTCTTCATTTGAATATGTGTTCATATGTTAATCTTTCAAATTGTTCCTGTCAATAAAAAAAATAGTTTTTAAGGTGTTTAAATATTCATTATTGAGCCTAATTTAAGTATTGTTCAAATGAATAAACTGATCTAAAACAATTGTGAGATCAAAATACGCGTGCAATTTAGAAAAGGAAAATAAAATGGAATATGATTATTTGATTGATAATGGGCTTCTAATTACTATGGAGAAAGGGTTGCCGATTATTGAAGAGGGCTCCGTTCTGGTAAAAGATGGTGTGATTGAAGCCTGTGGACAAACCAATGAATTTGTCGGTGTTAATGCAAAAAATCATATCATAGCAGATAAAAAAATTATTATGCCTGGGCTTATCAATTGCCATACCCATCTTCCAATGTCCATGTTCAGAGGCCTTGCAGATGATCTTCCTTTAGATGTCTGGTTGAATGAACACATTTTTCCAGCAGAGGCTGAGCAGGTAAATCCTGAATCTGTTAAAAAATGGAGTCGACATTCATGCCAGGAGATGTTGCTGTCAGGGACAACAACATGTTGCGATGGATATTTTCATGAAGATAATGTGGCAAGGGCAATAATTGAATCAGGGATTCGAGCTGTTACAGGGCAGGGGGTTATTGATTTCCCCGCTCCTGGCGTGCCAGATCCCAAAAAAAACATTCAAACAGCCATTGAGTTTGTCAAACATTATAAAGATGAATTTCCCTTATTGTCACCGTCTATATTTTGCCATTCCCCATATACCTGTTCAAAAGAAACGCTTAAAGCTGCGAAAAAAGCAGCCATTGATTTAGACGTTCTTTTTCAGGTTCATGTTGCAGAAACACAAAATGAAGTAAAAATGATACAAAAACTGGGGAACATGTCTATAGTTGAATATCTTGAGTCTTTAGAGATTTTAGATGAAAAGACCTTAATGGTCCATTCTGTTTGGATTGATGATAAAGATATATCCATCATTCAAAAGTGCGGAGCATCTGTAGCACATTGTCCTGAATCCAATATGAAACTTGCATCTGGTGTAGCGCCAATACCAAAATTGATTGGAAAAAATATTCCAGTTGGACTTGGAACAGATGGATGTGCTTCCAATAATGATCATGATCTTTTTGCTGAGATGGATACAGTGGCTAAACTTCATAAAGTAGCCTTGCTTGATCCGTGTGTTATGGATGCGCGAACAACTTTAAAGATGGCCACTATTCAAGGTGCTAAAGCCATTGGGCTTGATAAGGTTACAGGGTCTATTGAAAAGGGGAAAAGAGCTGATATTATATTGGTCGATATTCAAAAACCTCACATGGTGCCTATGTATGACCCCTATTCAAGCCTTGTCTATTCGGCCAAATCTTCAGATGTAAATTGGGTGATGGTAGATGGTCGTATTTTAGTTCAAGATCAAAGAATTTTATAAAAAAAGAAATGCAGTCTGTTCTGTTAGGGTCAGAAACAAAACAGACCGCTGGATAATGCTTGCCAAGGAGATGGGGGTTTGTTTAGGTCAACAATTTCCTTTCACTATCCGTTTTTAACTTTAACGACCATGTTGGCCGATGTTAAATTAAATATAAGAACGGTTAGTATTTGTCAATTTAATTATCACAATTCATTAATTTTTTCTTAAAAGCAACTAAAAATACCAATAAATAACAGCAAATGATTTTTTGAAGACGGCGTTGCTATAGAGATTATATGGAATCCAGTTTGAATATTAGATGTCGCCTTAAAGAATTCTTTATGTATACATAAAGAATTTTTATAAGAATATGCTGAATAATAAAGCAAAAAGTTCAGCCCATTTTTTTTATGTTTTATTTTAATCAGCATTTATGAAACCTGTTCAAATAGAATCCCTTGCCAATGAAGTAATGATGGCTTTAAAGAATAAATAAAATATTTATTCACTAAAATTTAAGTGTTGACCAGTTTAAAGGTTGTCACAATTCAGATTACAGTATATATTTTAAATTTGAATACATGGGTATAAAATATAAGGAGCAATTAATGTTACAACCGCTGTTTATCAAAGCGACAAGCCTTTCGGACGCCTGGTTCCAAACACTGTATCAATGTGTGGAAAAAGGCAGGTCTTTCACAATTAATCGGGGATCTTTTGAGGGCCAAAAAAGACTTGAATTTGATTTTATAACCATTCATATTACACATCCTGCAAGTATGCCGTTGTTACCCAAGGTAAATCCAGTGCTAGGATTCCCAGATCCTGTGGAAGAAGGTTATCTGGATGATTATTTGCCATATCTGATGACTGGAGAGGAAAAAGAAGGAGAGTCTTATACCTACGGACAGCGGATTTGTAAATGCGATTTTGAGTATTTGCCTCAAGATTATAAAGAGATGACAGAAATTTTGATACAAGAAGAAGACATATGGAAAGACAGACAAATTTTAATTAAGGAAAACAATCAATATTTTTTAAACCAGATGGAACTGATGATTTGGACCTATAAAAATAAAGGGTATAGAAATAATCAGATGATTCTACAGGTGGGTGGGCCGTCTGATATGATTCTGCTTGATCCGCCATGCTTAAGACACATTGATACGCGTATTCAAGACGGAAAGCTTCACTTTTTCCCTTATTTCAGATCATGGGATTTGTATGGCGGCTTTCCTGCAAATCTTGCTGCTATAGAAATGATGAAACAATATTGCGCAGAGCAAATTGGGGTCGAAAACGGCGAGATTATCGCATCATCAAAGGGCCTTCATATTTATGACTATGTATTTGAAATTGCAGAAGCCATACGAGGCAGAACCATTGATGAATTTAAAAATTCCAATGATTAGCTAAAAAAAGGCTTTTTAAGGTAAATCCTTAAAAAGCCCTTCGTTTATAGTTTTCAACCCAATATTTATTACGTGGAAAGATCTATCTCGCACTGGTCATTTAAGTGAAGCCGGAAAATATAAATTGCCAAAGCAATCACTGGCACAGACAGAATAAATCCAAAAACAGGTAAAACCGTAATCCCAATAATAATTAATCCTGCAGCTGCGACCAACATTATTGAACCTAACATAAATTTAGATATTTTTTGAGGCACACATTCTGTAGCTTTCATGATATCCTCCTTTTTATAGTTTTCAAAGATCAAACAGCATTTTAGTATGATATTTTTTTAATTATGTTCAATTAAAAAGGGATATTACCCTAAAGTTTCTTAATGCTATTTATATCCTTTAATATAAGAACAATATTTGAAAAGGCAATATGGGAATATTGGGTCTTTCTCGCCATATGGAATTTTTCTATGCATATCTATTGATTCTAAAGCATTAATAATAAATGGGAACAATGGTATGAGACTTGGCGCGATATTTTTTTAAGCAAATAATTGATGAAAAATTTGTAGACTCCGATTTTAAAGAGTTTTTACAAAAAAGAATGCCACATTTGCTCAATCACAATGAAAGTGATAGCGGATTTTGAAGAAAAAGAGGAATCTATTATAGAGATGCTTAATAAACTCAATATTTCAAAACAGGATTATGACGCCCTGAAAGATGCGGAAACTGCAATCCCAAAATAGTAATTAAAATTTGCAGCTACCTTGGCATTGAGGGAGAATTTAAAAATTGTCCTAAATTAAAATATGTTCTATTTTTTAGATAGAACAATAGCAGTTTCTGGGCAAGTAGTAATGCATAACCCGCAGCCATAACAAGAATTTGGATCATACATCATTTGTATGTTTTTATATGTCCTGGCATTGAATTCACACCGGTCTGCACATTCACCGCAATGAATGCATTTTTGGGGATCATCGTAAGCGATATAGTCTGATTTTGTTAAGATATACTCTTTGCCATATGTCATGACAAGCTGAAGATCATGGCAGCAACACGAACAGCAACTGCACAGGGCAAAGACTTCATGGTCTGGCTGGTAAAGCGTCAAATGAACAAGGCCTGATTGATTGGCTTGCGTTAATACAGTCTTTGCCTCGTTAAACTCAACCTTTTTAGACAATCCTTTTTCAATCCATTTTTCTCCGGTTTTGTTTAAAACAAAACAAACTTCCAAAGGTTTGTTACAATTTTTATATTTCTGGCGGCAGATACATTTGGCAAGGGTTATTAACTTGGCCTCTTTTAAAACCTGTGTTGCCTGCTGGGAAGGAATAATGTGTTTCACATTCTCGATAGACTCTGTTATAGGAATGACTTTTGAAGAATATGAGATTAAATCCTGTTCTATCCATTTGTCATATTTATTGATAAATCCTTTAAGATAAGTGTCCATTAACTAGTGGCTCCTTTTGTTAGCCTTGATATGATAAAATCAAGACTTGGTGGATCAATTTCTAAGTCTACACAATGTATGTTTTTGTGAGTTGGGAAGCGTTCAGTTAAATTGGCATAGACATAATTTGTGGCAAAAATGATATTGCAGGATTCAAGCATCGACTGTATGCCTTTTTTGTCATTAATTCCCACATGAACTCGATTAAGGGATGATCCAGATGATAAATAGGTGGTTTTAAAAAACGCAGTTGAACTTTTTTTGGAGATGCAGCAATACCCGACACGGGTTCCAGCACGTAATTGCATCATTTGATTCATGATTTGAAAGTCTGTTTTTATCACAAATCCAATGGTGTTAAGCGGCAGATCAGGTACAGTGGCTTTAAGTTCTTTCATATGGTTCATTCCACAAAGGATGAAATCGTATTCTTTAGCCCGTTTTATAAATTTTTTTGGAAATGTTTCAATATCCTGAATCAGCATAAAGTGTGAATCAATGGTGCATCTTTTTTTTATTGATTTATCCAAAGTTTCCAAAACTTCGTAATTGCAATCGATCAGGATAACTTTGCCCCCTTTTTGAGCTTGCCGAGACTTTTTTAAGAGCCCTGAAATAAAAAAATTATTAATACTCTCGGCTGCGAATCCATATTGGACAGCATGGTCGTATGCCAGTTGAAATATTTCCTCTAGTTTTTCTCTGTCTTGTTGGGGACTGATTTTTTTGACAAAGGTGCCAGATCCTCTAATTATATTAAGAAAGCTTTCTTGTTCCAGCTCCTTGTATGCCAGAGCCACTGTATTCCGGTTAATATTTAAAAGCAGTCCCAGATCTTTTGCTGACAGCAGCATTTCTCCAGGTGTTAGACAGCCATCTTCGATCATGGATTTTATTTGCCGCTTGATCTGCTCTTTGATACCAATGGGAAAGTTTTTAAGTATTGAAATTTCCATAATTATCTATATACATAGTTAACTATGTATATGTCAAACAAGAATTTTAGTCTGGTCCTAATATTTTTCAGGAGCATGTAAAAGATTTTTATGGATCCTTTGGGCTTAAAACATCATCCAAGGCCATCTTGAGGATGGAATATTGAATAATGATATGATCAGGAAAGGTAAAAAAAACCAGGATTTATCATATTAATTTTTCCAAAGAAAACTTATTCTTTTGGAAGCCGGACAACCAATACAGGGATTTCACTGCTTTGTACTACTTTCCTGGCAGTTCCTCCGATTAGAAGGGCACTTTGCAGTATATTGTGCCCATAGCTGCCCATAACAATCATATCAGCATTTATATCTTTTGAAATAGTAAGGATCTCATCTGTAGGATTTCCTTTTGTGATTTTAATATCTTCTACTAAAAGTCTGCAAGAATCAAATTGGTCATTCATTTCTTTGCAAAAATTTTCTATTCTTGAGATAATTTTTTGATTTAAATACTCAAGTTTATCAGCTTTGAGCTTATCCCACTCTTCTTGCCCCATTATTTCTTTTACCTGAATTTCTACAGTATGATTTATGCTTTCCATGACAAACAAAATAGTGATAGAAGCATCATAGCGTTGGGCAAGATCTGCAGCATACCCAAAGGCATATTTGGCGTTTTCTGAAAGGTCAGTTGCATAGAGTATTCTTTTGACTTCAGGAATCATTTTGTACTCCTTATGGGTTATTGATCAATAATATAGAACAAGGATAACAAAAATTGAGTCTTTTATAAATATTGAAAATTATTTTAATATAGCGTCAAGGGCCTGGGATACAAATTTTAATATGAACGAATGCCTTTCGGACTATTCCAAGCAGGTCAAAGAAAGGATCTCTCGATCTAAAAACGAATATGCATAAATTCAGTGCTGATAAACTTGCAGAAATTTGATATGATACAATATTCTTAATTTTTTAGGAGTTGATTTTGGAGACATTAAACATCTGGTCCATGACTTATAGTTTTTTTTCATTTGTTGCCGGATTTGTATCCTTGTCAATTGCTATATATCTGTCTCCCCACTGGAAAAATATAAGCGCAAGACTATTGATGCTTTTAATGGTCTCCGTTGCTGTGTGGACTTTAGCATGTGGCATGGAATTTATCAGTCCAACGCTTATGCTTAAACTTTATTGGGTCAAAATTGAGTATTTAGGAAGTGTATGGCTTGGCGTATTAATTTTTAGCTTTATGTTAACCATTTCAAAAAAGAAATGGCAACTGAACAAGACAGGATATTTCCTTTTAAGTATTGTTCCAGTTCTGATCATTTTTTTAGTCATAACAAATGACAATCATCACCTGATGTGGAGCAAAGTATGGCTTGAAATAGGTGCCAATGCACCTGTTCTGGTTTACATAAGAAAATTCGGATTCTGGTTCTTCGTGGCTTACTCCTATACGTTAACTTTTCTGGCAACTGTGATTTTAATACAATCTCTGATAACCTCCCGAGGGCTTTTTCGAAAGCACTTGTTGATCATATTAATCGGTATCGCATCGCCTTGGATTCCTAACGTATTTTATGTGCTAGGGGTTGAAAATCTGAAATATATTGACTTGACTCCTGCGGCATTTACTATCAGTGGAATCGCATTCTCATGGGGGTTGCTACGATATCAAATGCTCAATTTGATCCCGGTTACTCATGAAACCGTGATAGAAAGCATGGGCGATCCGGTTATTACTTTAGATATGAATGATCGAATCTTAGATGTTAATAAAGCGGCACAAGTTTTGTTGAAAATTAAAAAAGTTTTACCTGCTCATGAGACATTAAAAGAAAAATTCCCGCTCCTTTTTGAATATCTTGTAAAATATAGACGAGATCCCCGAGTTGAGACTGAAACATCATTTGTTTTTGAAGCATTTGCAAAATATTGGAATTATAGAGTCTTCCCATTGCTTAATCGAAACGAAAAGCATTTTGGGTGGGTGATTATCTTAAGGGACATTACCGATAGGAAGAGAGCTGAAAATGCGCTAAAAGAAAGCGAAAGAATCCAAAGAATAATGCTGGGAGCTACTCCAAATCCAGTAGTGTATTATAATGAGACAGGAGAAGTGACCTACATAAATCCTGCCTTTACAAAGGTGTTTGGCTGGCACATTGGTGAACTTTTAGGAAAAAAAATAGATTTTGTACCAAAAGAAAATTTATCAGAAACACAAGAAGCCATACAAAAAACATTTGACCAGCCAGATTGCAATAATGATTTTATCACAAAAAGATATACAAAATCAGGAGAAATCCTTGATGTCAGTGTCATTTCTGCACTGTATCGAGCAAAAGATGGAAGCCCTTCCAGTATGGTTGTAAATCTCACCGATATTACACAAATAAAAAAAACAGAACGAGAGCTGAGGAATGCAAAGAATTATATCAGGAGCATTGTTAATTCAATGCCTTCAATTCTTATAGGTCTCAATGCCCAGGGTATTGTTACACAATGGAATACCGAAGCTGCTCGGTTGACCGGGATACGAGCAGACCAGGCTGAAGAAAGATCACTCAAAGAGGCTTTCCCTCAGCTTTCAACCAATATTTCTAATATAGAGCAGATTATAGCGGAACAAAAGGTCAGAAAGGAAACAAAAATCACCTTGCCAATAGATGGGAAGACAATTTTGACGGATATTACAATCTATCCCATTTTATCGGATAATTTTTATGGAGTTGTCATACGGATAGATGATATCAGTGAAAGGGTCAGAATCGAAGAAATGATGATTCAATCTGAAAAGATGCTGTCTCTTGGCGGCCTTGCTGCTGGTATGGCTCATGAAATAAATAATCCCCTGGCGGGTATCATACAAAATACCCAGGTCATTCAAAATCGGTTGAGCAAGGATCTTCCTGCAAATACAAAAGCGTCGGAAGAATGCGGGATAAATCTTGAAGATTTAAAGACGTACATGGAAAAAAGGAATGTTTTTTCTCTGCTGGATTCTTTAAAATCCTCTGGTCAAAGGGCTGCACAGATTGTATCAAATATGCTGTCATTCAGTCGGAAAAGTGACCGCCGTAAGTCCACACATCACCTTCATGAAATCATGGAATCCACTATTGATCTGGCTAAAAATGATTACAGTATGAAAAAACAATATGATTTTTGTTCCATTGAAATTATAAGAGAATATCAAGAAGGAGTACGACCCATCTTGTGTGAAATGAGTGAGATTCAACAGGTGTTTTTAAATATTCTGAAAAATGGGGCAGAAGCCATGGCAGAGGAGAAGATTTCATCTCCTCTGTTTATTATCAGATATTTTCGTAACATGGATCAGGTCGTATTTGAGATAGAAGACAATGGCCCTGGTATTGATTGGGAAACAAGAAAACGAATATTTGAGCCCTTTTTTACAACCAAGGATGTGGGTTCCGGGACAGGATTAGGGTTATCGGTTTCATATTTTATTATTACAGAAAATCATAGAGGTGTTTTGGCAGTAGAATCAACTCCGGGAAAAGGGACAACCTTTATCATAAAATTACCTATAAATGGGTAAAAAACATTTTTTGGTTTTAAATTGGAGCAATATACTATAATTATGGCTAAGGAACACAAATTTTATAACTTGAGTGAAATTGTTAGTCTTTTGCCCCATCGACTGCGTTGCACCAACGGTCTAATACATAGAGTATTAAATTTTTGACGCGTTTTTTAGATGAATTAAAATTCTACACTATTTTGGGCTCAGTTTATTTGATTCGCAGGCCTAATTATGATTTTCGGTTTTTTTTGAGGCAATCTCCGCTTTACTAAAGGAAGATGCATACATAGAGGTATATGGATAACAAAGAACAGAAGTTAACGAAAGCTGAAGTGAGTTCCTTAATCTCCAGGTGGAATGAAAAAGATTCTGATGGAGAGGGGACGTCTTTAATCCATATGATCAAAAAACTTAAAACCGGATGTAAAAAAGATAACGTTCAACGCCCGTTGCAACTCGATTTAAGAGGAATCACTTTACTCCATGAAGACCTTAGTGATTTGGATTTGTCTGGATATGATTTGTCCTATGCCAATCTTAACCGGTCCAATCTGTCGGGAACAATTTTTAGTTATTCAACCTTTCATAAGGCAAGCCTTGAACAAACAATTCTAGATGAGTGTGAGTTCCTCGGTTCTGATTTAAGTTATGCAAGTCTAAATGAGTGCAGTGCTAAAAGATGTGGGTTTGGAGGGGCTGATTTATCATACACAAGTATGATAAATGCAGACTTAAGTGATGCCACGTTAAGCCGTTCAAAATTGGTTCACGCTGATCTAAGAGCTTCTAACTTGGAAAATGCAAGGCTGTCAGAGGCAGATTTACAAAAGGCAATTTTTACCCGAGCAAAACTTTTAGAAAGTGATTTAAAACATAGCAATGTAAACGAAACAAATTTTGAACTGGCTGATATGCAGGGTTGTCGGCTCCTTGGAATTAAAAATTTTAAAAAAGCAAAGTGGATTGGTGCGGATATCAGAGGATTGGATTTACGAGGGGCTTATCTTGTTAGACGATATATTGCAGATGAAAATTATTTATATGAATTTCAGACAAGCTCCCGGCTTCATAGAGCTATTTATTTAATCTGGTGGGCATCGTCTGATTGTGGAAGAAGCCTTTTCAGATGGTTTGTGTGGTTGTTTTGTGCGACCTTGATCTTTGCTGCTATTTACACACAGGTGGACATTGACTATGGTAAGCATGTTACATGGTTTTCACCTGTATATTTTAGCTTTGTCACCTTGACCACCCTTGGATATGGGGATGCGGTTCCCTCATCTTTAACGGCGCAAATATTTGTGACACTACAGGCGGTAACTGGATATATGGGGCTAGGCGGGCTTTTAAGTATTTTAGGGAATAAAATGGCTCGGCGGGCAGAATAAAATAATCAAAGGTGGGTTATGTTTTCATTTTTTAAAAATAAAGTTGATCCAAAAGCAAAATTAAAAAAGATATTACTGGGATACCAGCTTCCCTCATTTCCTGCCGTGGTTATGCAGATTTTACAAAAGATCAGAAGCCCATATTCATCTGCTTCAGATATTGCACAATCTTTATCCCTTGATCCAGGTCTTTCGGTAAAGCTTTTAGGTATCGCGAATTCTGCTGCATTTTCGCCCATAAATAAAGTTGAGAATTTAACCCAGGCCATAGCGCTTGTGGGGATGTCACAATTAGAATCCTTGGTTTTGGGAGTAGGGGTTGCCAAAGGGATTCCAAAACAAGTCTGTCAATGGCATGATCCGGCAGAGTTCTGGTTGACAGCGGCTAGAAGGGCAATGCTGGCCAATGACCTTGCCCAAATTCTTTGCCCGGCAAAAGAATCAGAATGCTTTACAGCGGCATTTCTTCAGGATATGGCATTGCCGTTTCTGGCCTGCCATAGAAGTGAAGAATATGATCCGATTTTTAAAAAATGGCACCTTGAAGGCGGCGATCTCTCGCAATTGGAACGCGAGGTTCTAGAATGGGATCATGCAGAAGTAGCCACATGGATCTGTAGTGAATGGGGACTCCCGGAGAATATTGCTTTGGCTATTAAAGATCATCACAAAACAGCTGCTGATGATGATAATGAAGCGTTCGGGCCTGTTCAACTCGTTTCCATTTTAAGGGAAGATGAATCCAATAATGGTGTGGATGAAATGATTGATAGGGCAGAGCAAGAGTACAATATCCCGGAAGAAAAAATGCAATCCATTATTGAGCCTAGCTTTGACAAAGCCAAAGATCTTGCTCGAATGATTGTATAGTCAATTTGCCATTAAAAATATTATAGTTCGAGTTTAAATCAAACCTAAGGAACGTACATTAAATAAGTTACTCATAATTATTGCTTTTTTCGATGTATTCTACGTTTCTTGTCGGTCACATGGCCCGTTATGCTTCCTCCTCGCATCTTGAATACGACAAAAACATCTGCTAATCTTGTGCAACTTATTTAATTCCCGTTCCTAATAATTCATAAAATCTTTCTGCGATCAGTCGATAGTCGTATCAAATATCAAAAGCCTCCTTTTTTACAAGTTTTTTACAACTTCTTTACTCCTTGATGACACATCAGAAAATTAAAGCCTGTATAGTTGAGCCAGATGTAAAACAGATCTTTATATTGCAGTTTTAATAAAAATTGATTAACTCAAAATAGATAAAGGAGAAAGATCATGGCCCAGGCAAAAAGAAATTATCAAAGAATTGTTTCATTTTTTGCAGTATTGATTGTTGTTTCATTAATTGTATTAAATGCATGGGCAAGGACTGAACCCACCAAAGTGCTCTGCAGAGTGGAAACAGATAGAGCAGTTCTTCCGGCAGGCAACTCCCAAAATGTTGTGCTTAAGATAACTCTTGACGCGCCACCTGCACCCTCTCATATTAAAAGACCACTTGTAAATCTTGCATTGGTTCTGGACCAGTCCGGCTCTATGAATGGATCGAAAATTGAACAGGCAAAAGCCGCTGCCATTGAAGCCTTAAACCGGCTGGGTTTGCAGGATGTTTTTTCTGTAGTGGTATACGATACCAATGTTCACACCATTGTTCCTGCTCAGAATGCCAGAAATATTCAGGGCATTATTCATACGATTCAGCGTATTCGTGCCAATGGCAGTACTGCTCTTTTTGGTGGGGTTAGCCAGGGTGCTTCAGAGATAAGGAAAAACCTTGAGAACAATTATATTCATCGAATCGTATTATTGTCTGACGGTCTTGCCAATGTGGGCCCCAGGATGCCGGAAGATTTAGGACGGCTTGGCGCGGCTTTGATTAAAGAAAATATTTCAGTCACAACCGTGGGTGTGGGGACGGATTATAATGAAGATCTTATGGCCAGGCTTGCTCAAAAAAGTGACGGCAACACCTATTTTGTTGAGTCAGGATATGATCTGCCACGGATTTTTTCAGCAGAACTGGGAGATGTGTTAAATGTGGTTGCTAAAAAAGTAAAAGTAATCATTACCCTTCCAGATGATGTGAAAGCCATCAATATTATCGGTAGAGAAGGACGAATAAAAGGGCGGCAGATAGAACTTTACATGAATCAGCTGTATGGAGATCAGGAAAAATATGCACTGGTTGAAGTCAATATACCCAAATCTAAATCCGGGTCAAAAATTAAAATCGCTCAGGCAGATGTCACATATGAAAACCCGTTTAATCAGAAACAGGAAAAATCAACAGGGATCTCTTATGCTTCCTTTAGCAGTGACAAGAAAAAAGTAGCTAAATCAACCAATATTGATGTGGTAAAAGAATATCAGTTAAATTTGAATGCGCTTGCCCAGGAAAAAGCCATTGAATTGTCTGATAAAGGAAAGAAAAAAGAGGCTGTAAGAGAACTTAAACAGTCTGCTGCCAAGTTGAAACAATATGGATCTTTATATAAAGATGATCAATTGTTAAAAGAAGCAGATGATCTGGAGGTTCAGGCTGAAATGATTGAAGATGAGGGCATGAGCAAAAAAAGTCGTAAAATTTTGAGAACTAAATCTTATCAAAGGAAAAATCAGCAGCTTTCACAATAGATAAAAAACTGCTATGGCTTAAGATATGACACGTAAACGATCTATTATCGTATTCTGGGCACTATTTTTAGTGCCCACCCTTATTATGGCTGTTGTTGCCTTTAAGCTATTATCCCATGAACAGGAGCGACTCAATACATCAGCCATACTGGCTTTGTCTGAAAGGGCAAAAACAATTTCTGAAACCATTCATCTTACGGTTGAAACGGTACAAGATAACCTTACACAGTCTTTATTGGACCTTAATCAGGATCGACTCAAAAAGAATTTAATTGAATGGGAGCAGACAAACCCTCTGGTACGTAATGTCTTTATTTTTACAAAGACTCAAAGCCTTGAATATCCGGTCAGAGGAATGGAATCCACCCTTGAAGAAAGGCGGTTTATTACTCGATATGATTCCTTATTATCAGGAAGAGTAAAGTTTGATTTCCATCAAGATCCATCAAATGAAGGTGTAAATATAAAAGGTATGGCAGATTCTTATCCTGATTCAAATGATGACTCAGTTAAGAAAAAGCCGAAAAAATCATCTCGTCAAAAATTGGTCGCCCTGTCAAAAGTGCAGCAGAAAACCATGCCCCAAGAAGAGGAAAATAATTTTTTAGAAGGGCCAGAGAATCAATCTATAGAACAATCAGGGTGGATTCCCTGGTTCAGTGAGAATCGACTGTATATATTGGGATGGGTTCAAAAATACAAAAATGGACCTATATATGGAATCGAACTGGAATTAATGACCTTATTGTCAAGACTGGTGATCGATTTCCCTGTATTGTCAGAAAAAGGAACAGCCCTGGTACTCATGGATGGCAATGGAAATTTTATGCATCAGTCTGGCAATTTAAAGGCAGATCCCAAAGAAAAACCAGTTGAAGTTGTTTCTATATCAGGCCTGCTACCCCATTGGCGGATTGCTGCCTTTGTCGATGACAAAGGATTTACATCTGCCCGGGGATTTTTATATATTTCAGCCATTCTTTTAGGAATTTTTATTGTGGCAATCGTATCAGGCGGTATTTTACTCACCCGCCTGACCTTACAAAATATTAAAGATGCGCGACAGAAAACATCATTTGTATCTTCTGTATCCCATGAACTTAAAACACCCTTAACCAGTATTCGAATGTATGCAGAACTATTATTGTCCAAAAGAGTAAAAGATGAAAATAAAACCCAAACGTATTTGTCTGTTATTGTAAGTGAAAGTGGACGTTTAACCCGATTGATTAATAATGTGCTCGATTTTGGGAAGCTTGAACAGGGGCAAAAAAAATATCTACACACAGCCTTTAAAATGGATCAATTTTTATATCAAATAATCGAGGCTCACAGCATTAGAATTCAAAATCAGGGGCTTAAAATAATAACCGAAGTGGAAAAAGGAAAATATGGCGTAAAAACAGACCACGATGCCATAGAACAAGTCGTACTGAACCTTTTGGACAATGCTATAAAATATGCGGGTGAGGGGTTGTTTATTAAATTTGTTTTAAAAAAAGAGGATGGTGATATTCTATTGAAAATTTGCGATGATGGGCCAGGTGTTCCAAAGGAACAACAAGATATGATTTTTAAAAAATTTCATAGGGTGGATAATTCTCTCACCTCAAAACAGCCGGGTTCAGGTTTAGGATTAAGCATTGCAAGACAGATTATCAGGGATCTTAAAGGCGATCTTTTCTTTGAACCCATGCCTGGAAACGGCAGTTGTTTTATTGTAAGGATGAAAAATCATGACTCAGATTAAAATTCTTGTGGCAGAGGATGATACCAATATCAGGATGGGACTTGTAGATACCCTTGAGAGCGAAGAGTATCAGGTGACCCAGGCAAAAGATGGTCGCCAGGCATTTGAATTGTTTGGAAATGATACGTTTGACCTGATTCTTCTCGATGTAATGATGCCTGAAAAAAGCGGGTATGATGTGTGTCGGGATATCAGGGCGGTCAATAGCGATATACCCATCATCATGCTGACAGCCAAGGGTGAGGAGATCGACAAGGTGGTCGGCCTTCAGCTTGGGGCGGATGATTATATCACCAAACCTTTTGGCGTACATGAATTTTTGGCAAGAATTGCTGCTGTACTTCGCAGAACGATCAAAAAAGAATCACAAGATATAGCGGTTGCTCAAAACACCTTTATGTTTGGTGAGTTTGAAGTAAACCCTAAAACTTTCAAGCTAACAGGGCACCAAAAGTCCATAGATCTTTCGGAAAGGGAACTTAAGTTACTCCAGTATTTTTATCATCACAAAGGAGAGGTTTTAAGCCGGGATAATATCTTAAATGCGATTTGGGGGATCGATTATCTTGGGACAACCCGCACCCTTGACCAGCACATTGCACAACTTCGAAAAAAAATAGAAGCAGATCCCTCAAACCCGGCTTTTATCACAACGGTTCATGGGGTGGGGTATCGATATCAAGTTTAAAACCATTTTTTCCCTTGACCCGTGATAGGTTTAAGAATAGTTCTATACAAATATTTTCAATCCTCAGGATATTTGGAGATGTCGTATGCAGGATATTGAGAGCAAGGGTCAGAGGGCATCCGGTGTCGGAACCCGTAAAAGATATAAAAAAATGATTAAAAGGCATCCTGTTAATTTTTCCGGCAAAGCGGGTGAGTATTTCAGAATATGGATTGTAAATGTGTTCTTAACCATTTTAACGGGTGGGATATACAGTGCCTGGGCAAAGGTTCGGACCCGACGATATTTTTATGCGCATACCTCCATTGATGGATTTGCGTTTGATTACCTTGCAAATCCGATTAATATTTTAAAAGGTCACTTAATTGTTGGTGTGTTTTTTATTGCTTACATGCTTTCAGGTAGATTATATCCCGAATGGGGATTTGTCTTTGTTGTTTTATTTTATCTTTTTTTCCCTTTTTTAATGTATAAATCTATTAAATTTTATACGCATAATTCAGCCTATCGAAATATAAGGTTCCATTTTGACGGCACCTTATGGGAAAGCTATCAGCTATTCCTAGTTGTACCCATTTTAATTCCATTAACCCTGGGATTTTTTTTCCCCTATTGGGAACATTTAAAAAAACGCTGGTTTTTTGAAAATTCAGCATTCGGGACAACATTTAATGAGTTTAATGGGAAGGCAGGATTTTTTTACAAAACCTATTTTTTTTCTTTTTTACAAATTATGCTGTTAATGGCTCTTTTAGGTGGCGTGGTTGCTTTAAGCATGTACACCAGCGGACTGTTAGAGCAAATACAATCCCCAGAATTGGGAGAGATGTTTCAAAAGGGTTTTATTGTATTTTTTGGGCTGTATGCCGTCATGATAATCAGCGTGACCATGATTCAACAATATGTGTTTGCAAGGGTCACAAACTATTGCTGGCTTCAGAGCCAAATTGGGCCGGTAAAGGTAAATAGCCAATTACAATTTAGAAAATTGTTTTGGATCCGGTTCACCAATATTCTTGCCATTATTCTTTCTATTGGACTGCTGATCCCCTGGGCAAAGGTCAGAAGGGCAAGGTACATTTTAAGCTGCATGTCTGTTAAATCAACAGGAAATCTTGATGACTTTACTACAGGAGTTGCCGCGGATGTGACAGCCGTGGGTGATGCAGCATCAGACTTTTTTGATTTTGATTTTGGATTATGATCAGAATACCCGGGATATTTTTTGATGGGAAAAGTGCGAAAGCCTATAAAACGGTATTAGAATATGATGGGATATATCTTTATGTTAAAGGGAATAATATAGCGTTAGAAAAGTGCCATCTAAATGATTCTTGCACCATAATCCCCAAACTGGGAGATACACGCCGTGTTATCATGTTTCGTTCTGGACAACGGTTCGAGACAGATGACTCAATCGGAATTGAGCGCCTGGAGCATTCGGCTGGAATCAATAGATCTTTTAAGCTGATTAGTTTCTTAGAAAGTCAATGGAAAACAGTCGTTGTATGCATGGTAGGGTTAATCGCTATCGTCTATGGCTTTATTTCTTTTGGTATCCCTTTTATTGCCAAAGACATAGCCTTTCGTCTGCCGTCAAATACCATGAATAGAATCAGTATGGACGCTGAGGTCATCCTTGATCAACGTTTTTTTAAACCCTCCCAACTGGATGAGGATAGAAAAAATCGTATTAGACAGATGTTTTACACACTTGCACGAAATTCAAATTCAGATCAGGTATTTTCTCTTCGGTTCCGGCAAAGCAAGGCTCTGGGAGCCAATGCGTTTGCATTGCCGTCAGGATTGATTGTTATGACCGATAAATTGGTTGAAACATCTGAAGACAATCGAGAAATAGAAGGAATACTGGTTCACGAGATGGCTCATGTTATCCATCGTCACGGACTAAGATCTGTTATCCAGAATACAGGTGTGGTGTTGTTAATTTCAATGCTTGTGGGAGATATCGCATCCATTACATCTCTTGCAGCGAGTATCCCTACACTTATAGTAGAATCAGGATATTCCAGAAAATTTGAGACACAAGCAGATGAAGCAGTGGGCCTGCATTTTATGTCAAAGGGCTTGGATATTAAATTTTTTGAAAATATATTAATCAGAATTACAAAAGAAAAACCAGGTTTAAAAGGCAGTAAGTTTTTATCTACTCACCCTGAAACCATAGAGAGAATTAAACATTTGCAAAATTTTATTTCTCACGCAAAATAAATGAAGTTTAAAATAGGGTTCTTTAAAGAAAAAACTGAAAAATCAGCCTTTGATTGTTTTTAAGCTGAATAAGCGGATGAAAAAAATTTTCAAAATGGTTGATTAGTCAACTATTTATAAAATTTTGAAACCCGCACAAATTCTATAAGTACCACTTCTTATTGTTTAATTTTGACGTTTTTTTAATAAATAAATTATTTTTTACTTGACAATGCAATTAGACTGCCGCTAAATAGTAGCTATGAAATAGATACGATAGCAGGGCTATATTTCATAATTAGGGTTATTTTATTTTCTAAAGAGGAGAGGGTAGAATGTCATCAAACAAGTATTTTAAGCATGAAGGACCGTGGTCAGATGCAAATGATCCCCTGATGGTATCTGATACCGGGGACTGGCGAACGAAACGACCGATTGTTGACAAAGATCAATGCATATTTTGCGGCTTTTGTGCGATTTACTGTCCAATTCAGGTGATGGAGATGGTTGAAAAGTCACATTTTAAACCTGATCTGGATTTTTGTAAAGGGTGTGGAATTTGCGCCAAAGAATGTCCCAAAAAAGCGATTTCCATGGAACCGGAGGGGGATTTTCAAAAATGATTACAAAAGCGAAAGAAAAAACACAGATTAAGGTTATCACTGGAAATGCCGCTGCAGCGACTGCTGCAAAACTGGCTTGCCCAGATGTAGTGGCAGCATACCCGATAACACCTCAAACAGAGATCATAGAACAAATTTCTAAATTCCATGCCAACGGTGAAATGGATTGCGAACTGATTACTGTTGAAGGCGAGAATTCAGCCATGAATGCGGTTACGGCAGCCTCGCTGGCAGGCGGAAGAGTGTTTACAGCGACCTCTTCGTGGGGGCTTGTTTTTATGTATGATGCCGTATTAGCTGCAGCGGGTTCACGCGCACCTATCGTAATGGTCAATGTCAACCGGGAGACCCCGGGGATTATTGCTGTTTCTTCGGGGCAGCAGGATATGATTTCTACAAGAGATGCTGGATGGATTTTCCTTATTGCTGAAGATTGCCAGGAAGTCCTTGATCTTGTTCTTCAGGCATATCGCCTGGCTGAGGACTATGATATCCAGGTCCCGGTTATGGTTCATTATGATGGATTCTATCTTTCTTATTTATCTGAAGGCGTGGATGTCCCTTTTCAAGAAGATGTTGATACATTTTTATCTGTATTAAAAGATCAGCCGCAGCGAACAAAACTTACGCCGGGTGAAGGCCTTGGTTGTGGTTCTCATGGTATTCTTGGCGGATACCTTGAGCTTCGACATAAACATGTTTCTGCCATGGAACGATCCAAAGAAAAATTTGACCAGATTGATAAAGAGTATGAACAGATTTTTGGTAGAGCCTATGGTGGACAGATTGAAGAATACCGAATGGATGATGCCGATGTCGTTCTGGTGGGTTCCGGCTCCATGTGCGGTACTATAAAAACAGTTATTGATGAAAAAAGAGAGGCGGGTATTAAAGTGGGCCTCTTGAAAATGAGAATGTTCAGACCCTTCCCGGGCGAAGTAATGGTTGAGTCTCTAAAAGGGAAAAAAGCCATTGGTGTTGTTGACAGAAGCCTGAATTTTGGGCACAAAGGTGGACCATTTTATACAGAACTCAAATCATTTGAAACAAAGTTTGAGGGTTCTCCAATGGTCAGTTTTATTGATGGTGTCGCCAATACAGATATTACAACAGCCAATGTTGCAACAATGATTGATACCATATGTGATCTTGCTGCTGGAAAAGAGGTCCCTGAAGTAACATGGGTTTCCTATCCTGAAGCGAACGATCCTGATTCAGCAAAAGTGGGAGGGCAATAAAATGGCAGCAAAAAAAGGTAAATTAACAAAAGTACTGGATCATCTCAAACATGAGGATCCATTCTCGAAAGGCGTGGCGTTCTGCCCCGGTTGCGGTCTTGAGCTATTATTGCGATTCATTCCCCAGGTATTGGGCAATGATATCGTCATTACAGGTACCCCATCCTGTTCAGCTCCTGTACTCCTTGGACAGAATAATCAATCGTGGCATAAGCTTTCGTATTTTGGAACGTTGATGACCGGCGCTGCGGCGAATGCCACAGGCCTTGCGAGATATTATAAAAAAGCAGGTATCGATAATACTGTTGTTTGTTTTAATGGGGATGGAACAGCAGCCGATATTGGATTTGGAAACCTGTCGGGTGCCGCAGAAAGAAATGAACCCTTTATTTATATCTGTTACGATAATGAAGGGTACATGAATACCGGTATCCAGAAAAGTGGTACCACACCCTATGGTGCGACCACAACCACTACTCCTAAAGGATCTATTTCTAAAGGTAAAAACCTGCGACGGATGAATCTGGCTTTGAAAATGGCCATGCATAAAATTCCTTATGCGGCCACAGCCACATTGAGTGATCTGGATGATCTTGCTAAAAAATTGTTGAAAGCCAAAGAAGCAAAAGAAAGAGGCTTCGTGTTCCTTCATGTTCTGGCTCCGTGTACGACCGGGTGGGGCCATGCGCCTGAAAATACCATAGAGGTCTGCCGCAGGGCTGTGAAGACAAATTATTTCCCCCTTTGGGAGGCAGTAAACGGTAAAATTAAAATGACCAAAGAAGTTAAAAAACCCAAACCTGTAAAAACCTATACCGAGCTGAGTAAAAAATTCGTAAATATGACTGAAGAAGATCATCAGATCCTTCAGGATGATGTAGATTACGAATTTTGTATACTGGGTGGGTTGAGCCAACTGGAAGGCGAATGTCAGCTTCCAGTTTCTGCAGAAGACTAAAGAAGGAGACACAAAATGAGTGAAGTCAGATTTCATGGTAGAGGGGGGCAGGGTGTTGTGACAACATCTAAGATTCTTGCCAATGCTTTTGCCAGAGTAGGTCAGTTCGGTGCCAGTTTCCCCATGTTTGGGTTTGAAAGAAGGGGCGCACCTGTTACTGCTTTTGGTCGATTTTCAGATAAACCGGTCAGAGAAAAAACACAAATATATAATCCTGATATTCTAGTGGTATTAGATCCGAGTCAAAAAGCATCTGATTTAGTTTTTCAAGGATTATTGCCCGAAAGTATGTTACTGTTGAATGATACGGATAGTACCACAAGAATTAAGCATGAGAATCTTAAAAAATTCGCACTTATTAATGCCAATAAAATTGCATTGGAAGAAATCGGCTTAGCCATACCTAACACAGTCATTGTTGGTGCATTTGCCAGAATGTCAGGGTTGCTGGATATTGAGCCGTGTTGTGATGCATTAGAAGATTATTTTTCAGGAAAGAAGCTTTCGGCTAATATTGTGTGCGCCAAAAGAGGGTTTGAAGAAGTTGAATTATTTGATCTTTAAATGATTCGTTTAAATATTAATCAGGGGAGAACTTATATTTTAAAGGAGCTGTTATGCCAAGATGGGGAATGGTAATCGATGTAAAAAGGTGTATCGCTTGCTGGGGTTGCAGTATTGCTTGTAAAGAGGAGCATTTTCTACCCCCCAATGTATTCTGGAACAGGGTACTGATTGGGGAACGGGGAAAATTTCCATCTTCCAGTAAGCTGATTTTACCGATTCTTTGTAATCACTGTTCAGATGCCGCTTGTGTTGAAGCCTGTCCAACAGGTGCGACCTACATCAGAGAAGATGGTATTGTTGCTGTTGATGATGAAAAATGCGTTGGATGCAGAGCATGTCTTGTAAGCTGTCCGTACCAGCAGAGAACTTACTATGATAATGAAGTGAAAGACCGTGAGTATTTCCCGGGTCAGGGAAAAACTGAATTGGAATTGATCGGTGAAAAACTCTACCCTTTTAAGCTGGGAACGGTCATTAAGTGTAATTTCTGTACAGAAAGACTTGAGGATGGCATGAAAAAAGGCCTTGAACCAGGTGTGGATGAAGATGCTTCTCCTGCCTGTGTTAATATTTGTCCTGTAAGTGCAAGGGTATTTGGTGATCTGGATGATCCTAACAGCAAGATCAACAGATTGATCATGGAGCATAAAGGAAAACAGCTTCGACCGGAATTTGGTACAGAACCGGCAGTCTATTATATTGATTAATAACAGGGGGAAACATGACCTATAAAACAGATGAAATTTGGGAAGACAAATGGGTAAATACCACCTGTGGCGTTTGTTACTGCGGCTGTGCCGCAAAAGTTCGGGTGGTCAACGGCGTACCTGTGAAAGTAGAAGGGATAACAGATAGTACTATGGGTGGTGACGGAGCGGGGCTTTGCGGAAAAGGCACTGCAGGTCTCATGTACTACCATGATCCAAGCCGAATTAAAAAGCCAATGTTGCGAACCAATCCGGAAAAAGGAATTGGGGTTGATCCAAAATGGAAAGAAATTGAATGGGATGAAGCCCTTGATATCATTTCCACCAAAATGAAGAAAATCATGGATGATGATCCCAATAAAATCCTTTTCACCAACCAGACCATGAGAGCGTCTGACGGCCCGCATAATCATCCTTATTTTTATGCTCAGGCCTTTGGTGTTAAAAATAATGGTAACTTCATTATTGGTGGCGGAAGCCTTCATTGCGGTAATGCCTGCCATATGCTGGGCGGTTTGATCCATGGTGCCTGGTCTATTGCACCGGACTGGAGATATACAAAATATGTTCTAAAATGGGGGTCCAGTAAAGGGACCGGATCAGGACATTCAGCCATGACAAACGCCAGGCTTCGAGCAGATGCTGTTCGACGTGGCATAAAAGAAATCGTTTTTGACCCCATGGGTAACTTTGCCGGTGGTAAGGCAACTGAATGGGTGGCGATTTTACCGGGTACGGATACAGCAGTCGGCTTGGCAATTGCCAACTATATCTGTAACATTCATGGTGAGATGGATATCCTTTATCTTAAAGCCAAAACCAATTTTCCATATTTGATTAAAGATGACGGTACTTACGCTCGGAATGAAGAAACAGATAACCCGCTTATATTTGACAGCAGAGAAGGCAAGATTAAGGACTTTGACGATAAGACACTTGCCTGGGAAGATTGTGCGCTTGATGGTGAATATGAATATAAAGGCGAAAAAGTAAGGCCTTGTTTTGTTCCATTTAAAGAACATTTAAAACAATATACCATTGAATGGGCATCAGAAATATCAACCGTTCCTGTGGCTACTATTCTACAAGTATGTAAAGACTGGGTAGACAACGCTCAGATTGGTGCAACAATTACTCTTGAAGGAAAAACTTATCCGTACAGACCTGTTTCATCGGTAACATTCCGCGGATCCCAGGGACATTCTAACGGTATTCATCAGGTAGCAGCCATTGACTTGATGTCCCAGTTGGTGGGAGCCGAAGATGTACCCGGTGGTACTTTGGGTTGGCCGGCAATCAGACGAGCCTATCCGGGCGGCAATTATGAGCAAACGTGTACAGCAGGTAAGGACGGCGTTATTGTCCCATCTGTATTCTATTCTCATGATCCATGGCCGGTTCATGCACCCAGCCTTCCGGCTACCAATATGGGCTGCGTTGATGTATGGACGCATTGTACCCTTTCTCACATTCCTTATGTTGATGAAATGGAATACATCCATGAAAAATTCGGCATGAAATCAAAACCGGAAATGATTTTCGGTATTTCTGCCAATTTTATCATCAGTAACTCGGATTGGGATACTGCCATTAAGAATTTTAAAGACTGCTTTGTGGTTCAAAATGATCTCTGGATCAATGAAACCGATCAGGCCATTGGTGATCTTATTTTACCGGATGTTTCCTATCTTGAAAAAGACTGCTGGTCCTCAGAAATCGATGCATTTTTCTTTTCAGGATCTCCTTCTCATGAAGACTGGTATGTGCACATGCAGCAGCCTGTTGCAAAACCTGTCGGCGAATCTCGTTTTTTCATGGACGTGTATATTGATGTTGCAAACCGATGTGGTGTTCTGGATAAATTTAATGCAAAACTCAACGATTATTACGGCGTTGAAGATCCTGAGCTCCAGATCAAACCAGGTGAAGTGCTAACCTGGAAAGAAATCGGCGAAAGATTCCTTAAATGGGTCTATGGCAATGATATTGAGAAAATTAAGAAACAGGGATATGCGACCTGGAATAAACCCATTGAAGATGTCTACTGGCGATGGGATATTGACACCCGATGCCCGGTTTATATGGAATATTTGCTCCATGACAGAGCACGTATGGAAGAGATATTTGAAGAAACCGATTTTGATGTTGAAGGACTGGGATTTGACCTGGATCAGTATTCACCACTTCCTTCCTGGTTTTGGCCTGAATCTCATAAAGATCTGGATAGTGAGTTTGATTTGCTTGCATTCTCTTACAGAGATATTCTGCACACCAATAATACCACATTCCAGAATCCATATATTGATGAAGTTTCCAAGATGTGTCCCTACACCTTTACCATTACATTGAATAAATCAATGGCAGATGAAAGAAGATTGAAAGACGGTGATATCATTGTTATTGAAACAAAAGCCGGTGTCACAGAGAAGGGTATTGTTAAAACCATGGAAGCCCAGAGTCCAAAAGTTATCGGTATTGCAGGACAAGGTGGTTTATGGGCAGATGGAAGGCCTATTGCCAAAGGTAAGGGTGCCAATTTCTGTAAACTATTGCCATCCAAACTGAAATATTTTGATCCAGTTGCCGGTAATATGGAAACTGCTGTTGCTGTTAAAATTTATAAGGAGGAATAAAGAAAATGAGTAATGATAATCACGAACTTATTCAAACCATGTTTCCTCCTGATGGATCAGGGGTTAAACCATATGAATGGATGATTAACCCGACCCGTCAGAGGCAATGGATCGACAAGCAGGGACTATTTCTCTGGCTGGCCTTCTTTTTCTCTGAAATTGGTGCAGGCCTTTATTTTGTCTCCCTGTTTTATGAATACAAATTAGGCCTTGTCCTGGGCTGGCTGATAACGCTTATCCTTGGTGGCTTGATCCATGTTGCTTATCTTGGTAACCCATTCCGGGCATGGCGAATGATAATGAAGCCCAATACCTCTGAATTGTCCAGAGGTATCTGGATTATCGGGATATTTGCAGCACTCGGATTATTGCAGATGGTGACATCCGGTGGGTTTAACATGGTCTTTAATGTTATCATGGGTATCTTGTGCCTGCTGATCATTTCCCATGGGTTTGCCACCATGAATGTGATTCGGGCATTGCCTGCCTGGAGTTCAACTATGGTATTGCCTTTTTCCATCATCTCAGGTGTCTGGGTGGGGCAGCAAGTTCTACAGTTTATGCTTGCTGTATCTGGTGCAACAGCGTTGGCTTCAGGAATGGAAGTTTGGGCGGAAATATTTTTCTTTGCTTATTTCCTTTGTCTGGTTCTGTATGTATGGGGAACCTGGCATGCCAATGAAATAGGCCAAGCTTCTATTAAAATGATGGTTAGCGAAGAACTTAAGAAAATCACTTTGATTGGTGTTGTAGGCCTGGCTATTGTGTTGCCACTGATTCTTACACTCATCATGTGGGGCGGGGATACCAATGCTTTTTTGATCTTTTTGAGGTTGGCAGCCATATTTGCAGGTGACTTAGCTGTTCGATATATTATAATGAAAAGTGCAGTTTACAAACCATTGCTTGAACGAAACTGATACTTAAAATAGACCCTAATGTTATAGCAATATAAGGGTAGATATAGGGCGGGGGAAAATGAATTTTGACCCCGCCTTTTTTTATTTTTAAAATTATATTTTCATATTGAAAATATTTGTAAAAAGATATAATCTCGCTACATAACAGACCCAAATTAGCTATTTTTAATAATTGTGGAAGGCTTGAATGGATGTGCTAGAATACCAGATTAAAGGCCAAATTAAGAGATGGTAAAAGACCAGGATTAAACTTTTTTGTAGACATTAGGATGTTATATGGCAGATAAAAAAAAAGCGGTAAAGAAATCCATATCTCAGACCAAGGTGAAATTTGAGGTTTATGGTGAAGAGATGATTGAAAAAGAAGTGAAATCCAGTGGTAACAGCGGCAGGATTTATCTCCCGCCAAACTGGGTGGGACATATAGTCAAGATCATTAAAGTAGAATAATTATGGGGGGTCCCAGTGGAAGATAAGGTCAACATAAGAGAAATCACGCTTAAAGATGCAGCTGCAATTCAAGCCATACGAAAGGCTATTTCAGAAGATGATGCCGAAGCAGATTTAGCAAAATTAATTGAGCAGCAGGTGGCAGAAGGGTCGGATGAGTCAAGCCTGGTAGCAATAATTAATGGACATGTAGTGGGGTATATGATCAGCACAACCCTTAATGCAGGGTTTGGAATAAAAAAGAGCGCCTGGATCATGGCAATTGGTGTCCATCCCGATTATATGGGACAGGGCATTGGTCTAAATCTTGCCAGAGAAATTTGCGATATTTATAAAAATAAGGGTGTAAAATTTATTTATTCATCTGTGCTGTGGGATTCTACAGATGTGCTTTCCTTTTTTAAAAAATTGGGATTTGAAAGAAGTGATTTTATAAATCTTAAAAAGAAATTGTAAAAGAACATGAGTACCTATCAATTGTAAAACCCCTGAAAGAAAAATCTTCAGGGGTTTTTTGTTTCTAATAGCGTAATTTGGTTAACGATTCAGATATTTCCCAGAGCCTTTCAGCACGTTTAGCATCCTTGGACAAATAATTTGAAGCTACTTTTTTAGGATATCCTCTGACCTCCATAATTCCAGACGGTCCAATAAAATCTGATCCCTTAACATCCTTACTAACAGCAGCATATAAACTGGGAAGTGCTCCCATAGGGATGGTCTGGGCAAATACATGATTCAGTGTTGAACCCAGGAAGGTATGTCGCTGAAGCTTAGTTGATGTCCAACCCGGGTGAGCAGCCACAGCAATCACAGGGGATTTTCCCTGGCTAAGTTTTTTTTGAAGCGCATAGGTAAAATACAAGTTGGCGATTTTGCTGTCCCCATAAGCATTCCATTTTTTATAGGATCGTTTTTCCCAATTTAGGTCATCAAAATTAATATTGCCCATCTTATGTGCCATACTGCTGACATTTACAATACGGCTTTCAGGTGTGCTTTTGATCAGATCAATTAAATGCCCTGTTAAAGCAAAGTGGCCCAGATGATTGGTGCCCATTTGAAGTTCGAATCCGTCAGCCGTCATCTGAAAAGGAGGTGCCATAACGCCTGCATTATTGATCAGAAGGTCAAGCTGTGAAAATTTAGTTTTAAATTTATCAGCAAAGGCTGTAATTGATGACAGATCAGACAGATCTAATTTCATTATTTTGATATCTGAATTAGGGGCTTTTCTCTTTATTTTGTTTGATGCACTTTCCCCTTTTTCAAGATTCCTGACTGCAATGATCAC
This sequence comes from Desulfobacteraceae bacterium, assembly GCA_024227235.1. Taxonomy (GTDB): domain Bacteria; phylum Desulfobacterota; class Desulfobacteria; order Desulfobacterales; family Desulfobacteraceae; genus Desulfobacula. Next base: position 48,314 of record JAAEKY010000346.1, read on the forward strand.
CTGTGCATTTTTTTGAGCAAGTACAGAAGCAGTTTCAAGACCAAGACCGCTGCTGCCGCCTGTAACAATGGCCACGCGTCCTGTTTGATCATCTATATTTTGATCATTCCATTTTTGTGCCATTTTTCATCTCCTTATCATGCTGTGTTAGTTTTTGGGTGTTTAAAAGGTCTTCCCACCAATGAGTCCCAAGATTGTCAGTGCCATACTCAATAGACTGCCCTGCAACGGGAGTTGCAACAGAGACATGATTCAAATGAGCTGCCGTAGATAAGCGTTGCATAGGGTCATACCAGGGATGCAATGCCAGATTAAATGTTCCCCAATGAATAGGATGCAGTAATTTGCCCTTTAAATCGATATGTGCCTGTACTGTTTCTTCCGGGAACATATGGACCGGGCGCCATAGGTCATCATAGGCACCACATTCAATAAAGGTCATATCAAAGGGGCCGAATTTTTCTCCAATCTGTTTAAACCCCTTAAAATATCCAGAGTCACCACTGAAAAATATATTGAAATCGCGAGATTTAATCACCCATGAGGCCCAAAGGGTTTCATTTCTGTCGCCCAATCCTCGCCCTGAAAAATGTTGGGAAGGCGTGGCTGTGACGGTGAGATGATCGTCGAATCGATACGTTTGCCACCAATCCATTTCAATAATCTTTTTTTCGGGAACCCCCCAGGAAATGAGCCTTTTTCCCACGGCAAGCGGAACAATAAATCGTTGGGTAATCGGGGTCAAAAACTTTATGGAATATTTATTCAAATGGTCATAATGATCATGGGAAATAATGACAACATCTATGTGAGACAATTTTTCGGGGCTAAGTGGAAGATCTCCATTGAATCTTGTTGGACCCACAATAGACACTTTTTTTTCAAACACAGGATCGGTCAGGATTTTATATCCATTTATATTGATCATTAAAGAGGAATGGCCCAGCCAGGTACTGTTCAGTTGAACCCCTTTGTTTGCATTAAAATAAGACAGATCAACCGGTTGGACAGGCAGAGGGCCATCAGGTGTCTGGTTATTGTCTTCAAAAATAAACCGCCAGCTGGATGTAATATAATCTTTTGCCGTCATTGTCAGTGCCTCTTTATCGCCTTTGAATTTGCCATCTATATATTGGGGTGAAGATTTGATGGGGTCAGTGGCAGACGATTTTGATGCATCGTCAACCGTGGCACATGAATGGGTAAACATCATTAAAACTCCTATAAATGACAGTGTGGGTATGGCTTTCATTTTTAATATCCTAATGAGTAAATATAAAACGTTTTTAAAATGAACATTCATTTATTTATAATCTAAATTTTTTTAAAGTCTAATAGCATCCCAAGCCATGGTAAAAGCGGTTTCAATGTTTCCATCATTTAATTCAAAGTCCTGACAAATCCTTGAATTTGAAAGGGCTACAATGGGATGAAAAATAAAAACCGTTAAAATATCAAAATTCACATTCTTAATAATTTTTTGTTCGATTCCTCTAATCACCACATGGATCAATGGATCAAAATGCTTTTCGATTTCACGTTTATCCACAAGGGATTGATACGGAGAATTTGAAAATTGTTCACAGTACTGGAAATAGTCAGGATGCTTGCCAATATAGTCAAACATTTTGAACCATACCTGCCTTAGGATATCTCTTATGGGAAGGCTATCATCAAAATCTTCGGTAGCGCTTTTGCCCATTTGTTTTTTGATTTCCAAGTAAGTTGTGACCAGAAGATCTTCTTTGTTTTTATAGTAGACATAAATGGTGGCAGGCGAGATGTTTGCTTCTTTTGCAATTTTTGAAACAGAACTTGTGGCAAACCCTATTTCATTTACGAGCTTAACAGTCGCTTCAAATAGGGCCTCTTGCTTTATATCGTCTTTGGTTCTCATTGTTCTAAAATAAATGATCATTCACTTATTGTCAAGCTTTTTTTAATTGAATTATACTTGACAAATGTTTGTCCGCAGGTTATTAAATGACCAGTGGTCAGAAAATCACCTTGGGTCAGGAGTCGGATATGGGAATCAAAGAAAGACGGAAAAGGGAAAAACAATTCAGGAAAAAAGAGATACTTGCGGCTGCCAAGGTATTGTTTTTTGAACAGGGGTTTGCAGCAACTTCCATGAATCAAATTGCAAAACAGGTGGAGCTGAGCAAGGGCACCTTGTATCTTTATTTTAAAAACAAGGAAGAATTATATGTTTCACTGCTTGTTGAAGGGCTTTCCCTGATGAATGAAGCCTTTGTCCGTGCTGTTCAAGATAAAACGACCTGGATTGAAAAATTGTCTGCGCTTGGGTGGGCATATTATCAATTTTCTGTTGACCAGAAACAATTTTTCCATATCAATGTTCAATTCCACCATGGAGAGATCACTAAAAATATTTCCGATGATTTATATCAACAATGTGCTGAAGCCGCTATCAATGCGCTCAGTTTTTTATCGGATGCTGTTCAACAGGGAATATCGACAAATGAAATCAAACAGGAAGATCCTTTAAGTATTGCTGTTATTTTGTGGGGCTCTTTGACCGGTACTATTATGCTCCATGAAGGAAAAGATCACAGAAAATTTATTCCTGCCCCAATAGATCTTTTGATCGAAAAAAGTATTAACATCTTAATTGAAGGACTGAAAAACAATGAACCAGAAGATAAGGCAAAAATGTGAAGATTTTTTTTCACACCTTGCCAGGATCCTGTATCGCCATCATAAAAAAACCATCGGTCTGACTTTTTTATTCGTCTTTTTTTTAGTGGCATTTATTCCAAAAACGACCATTGATACATCTGCTTCTGCCATGCTGCGAACAACAGACCCTGCAAGGATTGCCTATGATGAGTTCAGGGATGAGTTTGACCAGACAAATATTGTTGTTATCGCAATCAGTTCTAAAGATATCTTTGATATCAATTTTTTATCCCAATTAAAATCTTTTCACGAAAGCCTTAATAATACCGTCCCATATGTAAAAAAAATTACAAGTCTTATCAATGCGCGGGATACCTACTCAAAAAATGATGAATTGGTGGTAGGGGAGCTATTAGAAACCTGGCCTGAAAATGAGGATGATCTTGCGTTATTAAAAGATAGAGTTGATTCAAACCCACTGTTTTTAAACAGTATTATTTCAAAAGACGGCAAGGTTACTGCCGTGATTATAGAAATTGAAGCAATGATTGACGATGCAGGGACCGATGATGACTTAATCGCTGAATTTGAAGAAGATGAATCTGAAAAATCAACTCCCCCCCGATATTTCAAGGAAAAAGATAATCAAAAGGTCATCAAGGCAGTGAATGAAATTGCAAAAGAATACAATACCTCCGAATTTTCTATTGCTTTTGCAGGAGATCTCGTTGTACTGGATGTGTACAATCGTGCCATGGAAAGAGATATCGTCATGGTAGTCATGCTTTCACTGATTATGATTGGTATTTTTTTAAGCATTCTTTTTCAAAGATTTTCCGGTGTCCTGCTTCCTGAGATAATTATTATTTCAGGCCTTTCGTCCACTTTGGGTCTGCTTTCATTGTTTGAAATTTCAATTAAATTGACAACAATTGTATTACCAGGGTTTTTGCTGGCAGTCTGTGTGGGGTATGCCGTTCATATTTTATCAATTTTTTATGTTCAATATCAAAAAGGATCCAATAAAGAAGATGCCATCGCATATGCCATGGGACACTCGGGTCTTGCGGTTGTGCTAACAGCAATAACAACAGCAGCCAGTCTTTTTTCCTTTGCATTTTCAGAACTTTTATCTATAGCAGACTTGGGATTTTTCGGAGCCACAGGGGTTTTGCTTGCATTTATTTATACTATACTTCTTTTACCAAGTTGTATTGCACTTTTCCCCATTAAACGGAAAAAAGTAAGTAAGCAATTAAAAAAATCAGCACTCATGGATAAAATTTTGATGTCTATTTCAAATTTTTCCATACGCCATCCTCAAAAAGTGGTAGCAGGTTCTTTGATCCTCTTTGCTGTGGCCATTTATTATACATTCCAGGTCTCATACTCCCACAATATTTTAAACTGGATTCCCAAAGATAAAAAAATTCAACAGGATGTCCAATATATTGATACGCATTTGAAGGGCGCCGTAATCATTGAAGTTGTTTTAAACACAGATGTTGATGACGGTGTTAAAGATCCGGTTTTTTTAAACAAAATTCAAACCACTATTCAAAAATTATTAAAATATAACAAGAACGGTATTTGGGTTGGCAAGGTGTTTTCAATTAATGATGTGATCATGGAAATCAACCAGTCCTTATTTGATAATGACCCAGAATTTTATAAGCTGCCAGCAACAAGAGCTGCAGTATCCCAGGAATTGTTGCTATTTGAAAACGCTGGTTCTGATGATCTTGAAAGTCTAACTGATAAAAATTTTCAGAAAACCCGTATCAGTATTAAAATTCCATGGACAGATGCTGTATATCTGAAGGATTTTCTGGATCATGTTCACTCACTTTTTTATCAGGAATTTCAAGATAGTGCACAGATATCTGTAACAGGGGGGCCAACGCTTCTGGCAAGGTCTATTCCTGCGGCCCTATTGTCAATGTCCAAAAGCTATGTCGTTGCCTTTATTGTGATCACTTTTCTGATGATAGTCCATACCGGCAGTATAAAAATTGGATTAATAAGCATGATATCAAATTTGCTGCCCATTTTTATGACCACGGGTATCATGGGTCTTTTGCAGATAAAGCTGGATATGAGTACGATTATGATCGGTTCTATTGCCATAGGGATAGTTGTCGATGACACATTGCATTTTATGTACAATTTCAGAAAATATTATGAACGTTCAAAAGATGTGACTTTTGCCATTAGAGAAACCATGCTGGGAACCGGAAGAGCCTTATTGCTTACTTCTATAATTTTAAGCTCAGGTTTTTTTATCTTAATGACAGCTTCTCTTTCCTTGCTCGTTGTCTTTGGTGTACTAACAGGCTTGACAATTATTTTTGCCCTATTGGCTGATTTTATTTTAAACCCCGCTTTGATGGTTTTAGTCACAAGAAGAGAAAAACCCATTGAAGCGCCATTATCCCATATTCAAGGAGATATATGATGAGGATATTAATTGTAATTTTGATAAGTATAATCCTAACTTTGCCTGGGTTTTCAAATGGTTTTGCAGATGATTTAGAAGCCAGAAAAATTATGGAAAAAGTTGATCAAAGAGATGAAGGGGACAATCAAACAGCAGACATGACAATGATTCTCATTGATAAAAAAGGAAACAAAAGAGAAAGGCAACTGAAAGTATTCAGCAAAGACAAGAAGGAAGATAAAAATGAGGATAAACAAATGCTGATGTTTTTTATTTCTCCTCCAGATGTAAAGGATACCGGGTTTTTAACCTATGATTTTGATGATCCCAAAAAAGACGATAACCAGTGGCTGTATCTGCCAGCCTTAAAAAAAACCAAGCGAATTGCATCAAGTGATAAAAGCGGCAGTTTCATGGGATCGGACTTGAACTATTCAGATATGACAAAAAGAGAACTGGAAGATTATGATTTCAAGTTTTATAAAAAAGGGAAACAAAAAAAAGTAAACAATGTTGATACCTGGGTGATATGGTGCCTTCCAAAATCAAAGAAAGTTGCTAAAGAGACTGGCTATGCAAAGGTACTTGTGTTTGTTCGTCAGGACAATTTTGTTGTGATAAGAACGCTTGCCTGGGAACAGGAAAGTAAATACTTAAAATTTTTTGATGTGAAAAAACTTGAGAAAATAGATGGCATCTGGGTGTCCACATATATGTCTGTCACCCGGAAAAAAGGAAAAGCGGTGACACATAAAACCCATTTTATTCTGGAAAATATCAAGTTTAATCAAAGCCTTGATGACGCTTTGTTTACGACACGGCGGATGGAAAAAGGGCTTTAGAATATAATTCATGAAAATTATTATTAAAATTGTGGGCCTTGCCATAATATTTCAGGTTTGTTTAATTTCTGTTGTCCTGTCAGAAGAAAACAAAGAAGATCCTTTAGAATCAGGTATAGAAGATATTCTTGACGAATTTGACAATGAGGATGAGGCAGTCTTTCCCTCTGTTTTAGAGGAATCTAAAAGTAAATCTGAAACTTCTATGATTGATTTTAGTGGCTATTTTAAACTGGGAATGGCCTATAATTATAGTCATGATGCTCCTGCAAACGGGCAAATTGACTGGCGGGGTTTATCCAGCTTGAAAACAGAAATTTTTTCCAAGGTTAAACTTAATTTTTCTGATAATTTTAAAGCAGTTGTATCTGGAAATGGGTTTTACGATGCAGTATATTCCATAAATAAAAGAGGTAACTATTCAAAAGAGGTCCTTGATGCGTATGAGAAAGAATTTGAATTAAGACAGGCATATGTTTTGGGCAGTCCATTTAAAATGCTTGATATTAAATTTGGCCGGCAAATTGTTGTATGGGGAACATCAGATAATATAAGGGTTACGGATGTATTAAACCCGTTGGATCAAAGAGAACCCGGTTTGACTGATCTTGAGAATCTGCGCCTGCCTTTGACCATGTCCCGCATGGATATGTATCTCGGTGATATCAGCCTGTCTGCAATTGCGGTGCATGAACAACGGTTTGATAAAAATCCTCCATTTGGCTCTGACTTTTACCCTCTTGCTACAGCCCTTCCCAAAGAAAAAAACCGTGAAAATAATTGGGACAACACAGAATGGGCAGGATCATTGAAAAGTACTTTTGACAAATGGGATATTTCATTTTATCAGGCCCGTATGTCCAATGATAAAGCACATATGGTCTTATTAAGCCCGTTTGTCTCTCCGCCCACATATATGGATCATGCGCGGGTAAATATGACCGGAACTGCAGCTCAGCTTGTTATAGGAAATTGGATTGTTAAGGCAGAGGTTGCCTATTTTAATGGACTTTGTTTTTTTAACAGGCCGGATAAAACCTTTTCCCGCTGGGATGCCTTTTTGGGAGTGGAATATTTTGGGTTCAATGACACGATTATCAGCCTTGAAGGAGTCAACCGTCATATAAACAGTTTTGATACTTTAATGGAAGGAACCCCTGATTATGCAGTGGAAGATGATTCACAGGCTGTTTTACGAATATCAAAAGATTTTTTAAACAATACATTAACATTGACCTTTCTGGGCTCAGTTTTTGGGCTGGATGCAAAAAATGGGTCATTCCAGCGATATTCACTTGAATACGATTTCACGGATGCATGGTCTATACTGACAGGGTTTATCGATTACCAGTCCGGGAATAAAATTGAAATGAGAAAGATTGGTGAAAATGACCGGGTCTTTTTAAATATAAAATACAGTTTTTAAACATAATAAAGCTGCTGAAAGTTTTTTTGGCCTTAAGCTACGTCTTTGATTCCTTGAACAAGATATTTTTATATCTTTTATTAACTGTTTTCATATTGAAAATAGTTAATAAAAGATATAATCTGGCTACGTAATAGTCTCAAATTAGTTGTTTTTTAATTTTTATGGGAGGCTTAAATGGATGAGTTAGAATCCCAGATTCAGAAATGGGAAAGAAGAGGGGTTTATGATGACCCTAAACTCACAGACATTTCAAAGATGTATGAAGAACTTGGTTTTACTGTCAGACTTGATCCATTTAGACCTGAGAAAGAAACCGGATGCAAAGAATGTATGAGACAGAACCCTGATAAATATAAAGTGCTTTTTATAAAAAAATGTTGCTGAGGGAAAAGATCGGAATTAAATATTTTTTTGTAGAAATTAGGATGTGATATGGCAAATAAAAAAAAAGCGGTAAAGAAATCCATATCTCAGACCAAGGTGAAGTTTGAGGTTTATGGTGAAGAGATGATTGAAAAAGAAGTGAAATCCAGTGGTAACAGCGGCAGGATTTATCTTCCGCCAAACTGGGTTGGGCACACTGTCAAGATCATCAAGGTAGAATAATAATGGAGGGTCTCAGTGGAAGATAAGGTCAACATAAGAAAAATTACTCTTAAAGATGCAGACGCTATTCAAGCTATACGAAAGGCTATTTCAGAAGATGATGCCAAAGCAGATTTAGAAAAATTAATTGAGCAGCAGGTGTCAGAAGGGTCTGATGAGTCGAGCCTGGTTGCAGAAATTAATGGGGATGTGGTGGGGTATATGATCAGCACAACCCTGATTGCAGGGTTCGGAATCAAAAAGAGCGCATGGATAATGGCCATTGGTGTACACCCTGATTATATGGGACAGGGTATCGGTTTAAATCTGGCCAGGAAAATTTGTGAGATTTATATGAATAAGGAGATTGAAAATATTTACTCATCTGTTTTATGGGATTCCACGGATGTGCTGTCATTTTTTAAAAAATTGGGATTTGAAAGAAGTGATTTTATAAATCTTAAAAAGAAATTGTAAAATATTATATTATTAACCCTCGGGAAAGAGAATTTTCAGGGGGTTCTAATCATCAGCTGAATGGGTAAATCTTTTTGGCAACTGCTACATTTTATTTTTTTTTGTGCAACCGCAATAGTGTAATTTCGCTCTGAGTATTGAATCTAACGGGAATTCCCACAACCCCAACACCCTGTCCGGTGTAGCCTGTCATTTTATCATAATGCCAGACGCCTCGGTAATATTTTTTGCCGTGGCGAAGATGCCGGATCACCGGAATTCCGCCTGGAAGGCAGATCTGGCCACCGTGGGTATGACCCGTAAGATAAAGACTATAGCCATTATCAGAAGCGGAATCGAACATGGATGGCGAATGAACCAACGCAATTTTAATTCCATCCTTGGATTCTTCTAAAGCCCTTAAAGATTGATCAGTATAGTAATAATACGGATCATCCAGCCCTGTTACTGAGATTTGACTGTCACCTCGATCAATCACAATAGTTTCATTGATCAGCATTGTAATCCCTGAAAGCTCGAACGGTTCAATCATAAGATAAGTATCGTGATTTCCCAAAACAGCCATTATTCCATCCTGATGCCGGACGGTGGAAACTATTCGTTGTAGAGGAGCAAGTATTTTTTCGAAACTGCCTGTTGTATCTTCTCGGTAATCTCCAGTCATCACACATAAATCTACTTCCAGTCCGTTGATCGTTTTACAAATTTTTTTGTCCATTTCAGGAAGAGAGTCAAGATGAAGGTCTGTCATATGAAGTATTGCGTATCCTTCAAAATCCTCAGGGAGATTATCAAAATATAAATCAACTGTGTTTAAAACTATATTTTGAGCATTTTCAAAACCTTTCTTAAAAAAAGGAGTTAGTTTTAAAAGCACGCCAAAAACCCAAATAAGAGCCCCAAACAAAGCCCACTTGATTCGTGTTTTCTCGCCAAGTTTATGATGTTTATAATTGCTGGTTTCCATAACTGATCTGGTTTTTTCCCAGATCAGACGGCGTTGCTTTTTTATTTTTGTTTGTAATTTGAAAGAATGAGTCTTGATGTTGTAATACCCGCCTCAATGAACATTTAATACTGAGGCCACCTGCACGATTGAAAAAATTTTATAAAAAATTTCCATCAAGGCGTCTTTTTTTGGATAGGGAATTGCAGATGGCCAACGCCTGTTTTAATTTGTAAAAATAAGTATTTGTTTACATGCCAAGGTATGCTTTTTTTATATCTTCATTGACCAGCAGATTTTCACCAGTATCTGATATTGTAATCACACCATTTTCCATAACATATCCACGATCAGCGGCTTTTAGAGCCAGGTTCGCATTCTGTTCAACAATAAAAATAGTGGTTTTATTATCTTCGTTAATCTTTTTAATAATGTCAAAAATCTGTTTAACAATAATGGGTGCAAGCCCAAGTGATGGTTCATCTAAAAGCAATACTTTTGGCCTTGACATCAGGGCTCTTGAAATGGCCAACATTTGTTGTTCTCCGCCACTAAGCGTTCCGCCAGCCTGGTTTCGTCTTTCCGCTAAAATCGGAAAGAGACTGTAAGCATACTCTATGTCTTTTTTTATTTCGTTGGCGTCATTTCTTAAAAAAGCACCCATGTCGAGGTTCTCGGCAATCGTAAGATAAGGAAAAATTCTTCGACCCTCCGGGACCTGGCAAATTCCTAATTTCACAATGTCATCTGAGGGCATATGAGTGATATCCTGCCCTTTAAATGTAATAGAGCCCTGTTTAGCGGGGACAATACCACTAGTGGTCATCAATGTGGTTGATTTGCCTGCACCATTGGCACCGATCAGAGAAATTACTTCTCCTTCAGTCACCTCAAGGTTTATTCCTTTGAGTGCGTGAATATTACCATAATATGTGTGTACGTCTTTTAATTTAAGCATCTTCAGACTCGTCTCCAAGATAGGCTTTGATTACTTCCGGATTAGACTTTACCTCTTCAGGTGTGCCTTCGGCAATTTTTTTACCGTAATCCACCACGTGAATATTATCAGATAGACTCATGACAAGTTTCATGTCATGCTCAATCAACAGGATAGACACATTTTCATTGTCTCTGAGCCACACAATTAATTCATCCAGCTCTTTGGTTTCCTGGGGGTTCATTCCTGCAGCAGGTTCGTCTAAAAGAAGCAGGAACGGATCAGTGGCAAGGGCTCTTGCAATTTCAAGGCGCCGTTGAGCACCATAGGGCAGGTTGACTGCCATTTCATCGACATATTGGTCCAATCCTATTTTTTCAAGGATTTCATAACTATCATAAACAGCCTGTTTCTCTTCATCCTTCTGACTTGAAGTGCGAAGCATGGCCTTTATGATTCCTGATTTTAGCCTGCAATGTCTTCCGATCATGACATTTTCAAGGACAGTCATGCCTTCAAAAAGCCTGATGTTCTGAAACGTTCTTGCCAGACCTCTTTCAGTGACATAATTGGTTTTGAGTCCATTTAGTTTCTGGGTCGGTTTACCAGGAGGTGTAATTTCCACAAGACCCTCGCTGGGTTCATAAATGCCGGTAATGCAGTTGAAAAAGGTGGTTTTTCCAGCTCCATTGGGGCCGATAAGAGCAGCAATCTGACCCTTTTCTACTGTAAGGTTCACAGTATCAAGGGCTTTTAGACCTCCAAAATTCATTGTGAGGTTTTTTACATTGAGTATAGGTTCCATAAATTTATTCTTCTACTTTTTTAAATTTATAAATTTTTCGTACACCTTGAATAAGCCCTTCGGGTTTGAATACCATAACAACGACCTGGAGTGCACCAAAGACTAACATTCGGTATTCAGCAACGGCTCTCAGGTATTCAGGTAACAATATCAACACAAGGGCACCAGCAATAACCCCAATAGCAGATCCCATCCCACCAATAACAACAACACACAGGATGGTAATGGATTCCCAGATGGTAAAGGACATGGGATTGATAAATGAGGTTTTTGCAGCAAAAACAACCCCGCCAAGAGCGGCCCAGGTTGCACCAAGGGCAAATGCGGTCAGCTTTGTTTTAAATTTGTCTATCCCCATGGCCTGGCAGGCAATTTCATCATCCCGCAGAGCGATCCACGCTCTTCCAATCCGTGAGTTTTCAAGTCTGTTAACAAAGAAAATGGTTAGCAATACCAGCGCAATAACGATAAAATAAATGTAAATCACAGAATTATGCTGATTAAATTGATGACCAAAAAAACTTGGAGAAGGAATATTTCCTATGCCTCGAGGTCCATTTCCCAATTCATCCCAGTTTTCAAGAACAATTCGGATGATTTCACCAAATCCAAGGGTAACAATGGCCAGATAATCACCTCTCAGTCTTAAAACCGGATACCCCAAAAGGGTTCCGAAAATAGTACCTAAGAGTGCTGCAATAGGCAGGACCACCCAGAAACTGATGCCAAAATGCAGATTCAACAGGGCATACGCATAGGCACCGACTGCATAAAAGGCAACATATCCTAGGTCTAAAAGACCTGCCAGTCCTACAACAATATTTAAACCCAATCCCAACATGACATACACCAGTGCTGAAATCATAATACTGGTATGATACATTGGAAATACAAAGGGATAGACCAGAGCAAATATGCCAATGGCTGCAAGGAACGGAATCCTGAACTTTTCATTTTGAAGCAGCCTGTGAACAATGGGTATATTATCCTTTGTATCGGCTTTCTTTTTTTCATCTTTCATCCGTAAAAAATAGTTCCAGATAAGAGAGGCTAAAAAGCCAACAATGCCAACCCATATAAGGTTAGTCCACCTGAAAACCACAATATTTTTTATGGTGTTGACTTTTATGACCATTAAAGGAAAGGTCAGCACCATGAACCATAAAGCAATAAAAAAGGATTGCTTGATTTCTTTTTTTGTAACCATAATTAACTTTCTATATAATGGGGTTAAACTTTAGATGTTTCATCTTTGCCAAGAATGCCGGATGGTCTGAAGATCAAAATGATCACAAGAATAGTAAAGGCAAAAACATCTTCATACTCACTCCAGAAATAGCCGGTAAACATGCTTTCACTAATTCCTAAGACCAGGCTTCCTAAAACAGCACCTGGAACACTTCCGATTCCACCTAAAACAGCTGCAATAAATGCTTTAATTCCTGCCAGGAACCCGATAAAAAAGTTTACCTGGCCGACATGGCAGGCAATTAAAACCCCGCCGATAGCTGCTGTGGCCGATCCAACGACAAAGGTTGTGGATATAACACGGTTCACATTGATACCGACAAGTGAGGCCATTACTTTGTCCTGGGCTGTGGCTCTCATGGCTTTACCAATTTTGGTAAATTTAATGAGCATTCCTAAAAGAATCATGACAATAACTGTGGTAACAATAATCGACATTTCAACAGCAGTAATAATATGGGCAAACGGTTCCCAGAATTGAAAATCAGGGATCAGGCTTTCAAATGGCATAAATTCCGGTGTCTGGGCAAGCATGACATAATTTTGTAAAAAAAGACTCATCCCAATGGCGGAAATCAGAGCAGAAAGTCTTGGTGCATTTCTTAAAGGTTTGTAGGCAATTTTTTCAACGGTGAATCCATAAGCGCAGGAGTAAAGAATAGCAAACGCAAAGGCAAGAAAAACAATTACACCTGAATTCCACCCCCAAAGCCCAAGAACACTGGCCACAATAAGGGCTGTCATGGCACCAATCATATAGATCTCACCATGGGCAAAGTTGATCAGCTGAATAATACCATAAACCATGGTATACCCCAGAGCAATCAAGGCATAGATGCTGCCCCTTGTAAGACCTCCCAAGACAAGTTCTAAAAAGTAGACAGGGTCTGCAATTATCTCTTTGATGCCGAAAAAACCAGCTATACCGGCAATTGCTACCCCCAATAGTATATTAAGCTTACGCATGTTAATTAATTTATAACTCCTAAACTTTGTTAAATTTAAGTAAAATTGATACAGACAAAAACAGGAGCGAGAATAAGGCGTTTTATTACGCTCCTGTTTTTATTTTGATCAGATATTAATTAACCTGGGTATATTTTCCGTTTTTAACTTGATACACTGAGAAACCAGCGCCAATAACATCGCCATTTTTATCAAAACCGATTGTTCCCAAAGGAGATGCGATTTTGTTTTCAAACATGGCAGCTCTCATCTTGTCATAATCAAGAGAACCTGCTTTTTCAGCAGCAGCAGCAAGTGCTTGTACACAAGCATAGGCATTATGAAAGAAAGTTCCGGGCTTTTCACTGTATTTTTTCTGATGTTTAGCTGAAATTTCTTTGTATAGAGGGTTGTTAGAAGTATCGTTTGGACCTGTTGCATAAACGCCTTCAGAGTATTTTCCGGCCAGAGTAGTAAAGTTATCACCGATGATACCGTCACCACCGAAGAAAGTTGTTTTAACTCTTTTCTTTTTGAGCAGGCTAACAATTTTAGATGCATCTGAGTGATATCCACCCCACATGGTTACATCCGCTTTAGATCTTTTAATTTTTTGTACAATGGCTGAAAAATCTACCGCACCAGTAGTTACACCTTCAAAAAGAACGATCTCTATTCCACCGAGCTTGGTAAAATATTTTTTTGCAAGTTCCATCTGGCCTTTACCATAATCCCCTTTGTCATGAACCAGGGCAACTTTTTTGGCTTTAAGAGTGTTTTTAACAAAAGATGACATTAGATCTGCTTGAGCACCGTCATAAGAAATGGTTCTAAAAAAGTTTGGATGTTCGCCTTTAAGGGTTAGATCATCATTGGTTGATGCAGGGGAGACAATGAGAAGCCCCGCATCTTTATAGATTTTATTTGCAGCAATTGTAGCACCAGAGCAGACATGGCCGACGATCATTTGAGCGCCATCTGATACCAGTTTTGTTGCCATATTAACAGCAACTTCAGGCTTACATGCATCGTCACCCACTAACAATTCGATTTTTTTCCCAAGAATACCACCTTTGGCATTTAGATCTTCAATAGCAATCTCTACACCTCTTACAGCAGAAATTCCATAAGGGGCCAGGTCGCCAGATATTACACCACCTGAGCCAAGTTTGATCGTGTCGCCTGCAAAGCCAGGTGCAGCAAACACAACCATTGTTAATAATGCTAATGCTAAAGTTTTCAAAAAAGATTTCATTTGTTAACTCCCTACTTTAAGTTTAAATTATTTAGTTAGTACTGATTAATACAGTATGACTCTGAAAAAATTGTAAGTTTCGCAACTATAAAATCAAGGATTCCCATAGTCAAGTAAAAAATCTGGGCAAGATCAAAAAGAACAAACGTTTATCATAATTTCAAAACATCTGTAAAAATGGATTTATACCTTGTATATACAAGACTAATCCACCAAATAAAATTCGTCCCTTTTTGAACAACTAAATTGTTTCAAAATGGCATATAAAATGTCTAAAAAATTTAGTTTGGTTTGTAATTTTTTAACCTGAAATCCTGTCTTTATTTCTTTTCGCCTCCTTAATAATATTCAGTTAGGTTATCAAAATAGGTTTTTTTGCCCTACCTTTATTGACACCACCAAAACAATAAAGCTCAATTTTAGTTTCATTTTATTCTCCTGTCTGAACCGTTTTAGATTGATTTAATTCAACATAGGTTTCAAACATTTCCATTAATGCATCTAAATTTTTTCGATAAATTGTTTCATCAATAGTTGGAATAATCTGGTGGGAGCCAATGTATAAACAATATCGTATTAAAGAAATCATTTCGACTTGTTCGGGATTCTCTGTCATTAACGAAAACATGGAGCGTAAAAATCCCATTCGCTGGGTATCAATTCTTTCCTGGAAATTTCTAGCCAAAGGGTCTCTTAATGCCCAGGCACGTACAGCAACCTCAATGCCTGGATCCATATTCTCTTTCGAAAGCTTTAAAAGTGTTGAATTAATCTCTTTAAATGTTTTTTTTTGTTTGCTGATTTCAAAAATATCAAAGGTTTGTTTTGTCTCCCAAAACTTTAAAAGCTTTTCAAAGTAATCGTCACGATTTTTAAAATGGTGATAAAAAGATCCTTTGGTCTTGTTTAATTTCTTTGTGAGGTTTTCGATCGTAAGGTCAGCTGCCCCTTTGGTTTTAAGAATTTCAAAACCTTGTTCATACCAGGCACATTTATCTAATTTTTTCAAACGGCTCTCCTCACTTTTCAAACCATACGGTATGGTATGCTTTTAATGCCTATCAGGAGTTGTTTCCCAAATCAAGAAAAAAATAATTTTTTTTAATCAAGGGGATAAGATGTTGGTTTTTCTATTTATTATATCTGACTATACATCCAATAGTGCGGTTTCCATTCTGTCTAATCCCTTATTCAGCAAAGACCTTGGGCATCCAAAATTAAGCCGCACAAATCCTTTTTGACCGAAAAAAATGCCATCTGAAAGTCCTACACCTGCCTGTTCAAAAAAAAGGACAGGATCTTTAAGACCCGTGTCTCTTACATCAATCCAGGCAAGATAAGTCGATTCAATAGGATTCAGTTTGCATCCTTTCATTCTATTCACACGGTCAAAGACGATATCTCTGTTTTTTTTCAGATAGGCAATTAATTGGGAGAGCCATTCATCACATTCTTCATAGGCAGTCTGGGCGGCTAGAAGTCCCAAAAGATTCACATGGGGTATCAGGCCTTTCAGTCTGTTCTGATATTTTTGTCGCAATTTTCTATCTGGGATGATAGCAAAAGAACATCCAAGGCCAGGGATATTATAGGTTTTGGAAGGTGCCATCAGAGTTATGGTTTGCTGGGCTGAAAGTTTTGACACAGACGCCGTGGGGATATGTCTTTTGTTATCATCAAGTACAAAATCACTATGGATTTCATCTGAACAGATTACCACATCATATTCAGCGCACATTTCTACAATACGATTGATTTCTGTTTTAGTGAACACTGTGCCACAGGGGTTGTAGGGGCTACAGAATATAAATAGGCTGGCGTTATTTTTGAATTCTTTTTCAAGACGGTCAAAGTCTAAGGTTGCCCGTTGATTTTTGTTAACCATTGGAACGGTAACGAGTGGCTTTCCACAGTTTGCCGGGACGTCTAAAAATGGTGGATATATGGGGGTTGTGGTAATAATTTTTTCTTTTTGATCGCCAAAAGCGTCACAGACAGCATTCAAGCCGCAGACAACACCCGGTACCCATATAATCCATTCTTTTTTTATCTTCCAATTATAAAGGACGCTCAATTTTTTTATAATGATATCGTTAAGTGCTTGAGGCGTAATGGTGTATCCTAAGATTCCATGCTCAATCCGATGCCCAAGAGTTTTTAAAATAGCGGGCGGCGCTTTGAAATCCATGTCAGCCACCCACATGGGGATGATATCTTTTCCTTTGTATTTTTCCCATTTCATCGAAGCAGTGCTTTTCCGGTCAATTATTTCATCAAAGTTATATTTCATGTTTCTACAGGGCTCCCTAAAATTTAGTATTCTTTGCGACAAAGTATTTTAGCATGGATAATTAAAAATGGAAGGTCCATTTTATGCGGATTAGATGCTTTTGCCAGGATGGTTAAAAATCATGGTTAAAAAACCATTGTGTCTCAGATTTAAAATATTGTATGCTCATGGATCCATGGTACAGCAAATAAGCAACCCTTTTTTTATACAAGAACCAAGGAACATGATGAACACTAATGAGAAAATTGATGGGATTAGGAAATTAATGACCGCTGCAAATATTGCTGCCGTCATTATTCCGAGCAATGACCCTCACCAAAGTGAATATGTTGCGGAACATTGGCAGGCAAGGAAGTGGCTGACAGGATTCTCCGGGTCTGCCGGTGTGGCGGTTGTTACCCATGAAGATGCGATTTTATGGACAGATTTTAGATATTATACCCAGGCAGAAAACGAGCTTTCCGGTTCTGAATTTGAGTTATATAAACTGGGAGAACCAGATGTTCCCAACTTTCCAAAATGGATTTGCAAAGAACTTTTAACTGGGGACACCATTGGTATTGATGGGAATATGTTCAATCTGGTAGATGTGAAAAAGTATAAAGCCCAATTTGATAGCAAAGGGCTTATGCTTGATACAACAATTGATGTTATAACAGATCTTTGGATAGACAGGCCACCCAGACCGGATACAAATGCTTTTTCCTTGCCCCAAATATATGCTGGTAAAAGCCGCAAAGATAAAATAAAGCAAATCCGCGAAAAAATGGATGCTTTCAATGTATCATATCATTTGATAGCAACCTTGGATGATATCGCCTGGACTTTAAATCTTAGAGGAAAGGATGTTCATACAAATCCTGTAAATATTGCGTTTTTATTGATTGGGCCCCAGAAGGTATCTTTATTTGTAAGCAAAAAAAAGGTCAGTGATGATCTTGCAAAAGAGTTGAATCAGGATAAAATAGATTGGATTGAATATGAAAATATCTATACAGTATTATCAAAAATCCAAAACAGTGAAGCCATTCTGATTGACCCGGAAAATATTAATTACAGGCTTTATCGGTCGATCAACAAAAAATGTAAGATCGTTGAAAAACAAAACCCTGCCATTGGACTAAAAGCCATAAAAAATAAGGTGGAAATAGATCATTTGCGGCAAACAGCCGTTAAAGATGGCGTGGCCGTCGTCAATTTTCTTCATTGGCTTGAGCACCAAAAAGAAGATAAAAAAATTACAGAAATCAGTGTTGCAGAAAAATTGTACGAATTTCGAAAAAACCAAGACGCTTTTATGAATAACAGCTTTGATCCTATTATGGCCTACCAGGATCATTCTGCTATGTGTCATTATTCAGCAACAGATCAAACAAATGTCGTAATTGATAAAAACGGTATGTTTTTAACAGATTCAGGGGGAAATTACCTTACCGGTACAACAGATATCACAAGAACGGTATATCGGGGTGACCCATCGGAACAGGAAGTACGGGATTATACATTGGTACTAAAAGGCCATATTGCAGTGGCATCAACTCTATTTCCCAAAGGCACCAGAGGCTTCCAGATTGATACACTTTCAAGACAATACCTATGGAAGGAAGGCATGGATTTTGGTCATGGAACCGGTCATGGCGTAGGATTTTTTCTATGCGTTCATGAAGGCCCTGCCCGAATCAGCCCCCATCCGGTAGATGTAAAACTTGAAAAAGGCATGGTGTTGACCAATGAACCAGGGGTTTACAGGGAAGGTGGATATGGTATCCGGCTGGAAAACATGGTTCTAGTTGATCAGGCTTTTGAAAATGAATTTGGTATGTTTATGAAATTTGAAAATTTAACGTATTGTCATTTTGAAAGAAACTTGATTAACACAAAA
Source organism: Desulfobacteraceae bacterium (assembly GCA_024227235.1). GTDB lineage: Bacteria > Desulfobacterota > Desulfobacteria > Desulfobacterales > Desulfobacteraceae > Desulfobacula. The sequence goes on from JAAEKY010000346.1 coordinate 67,032, forward strand.
ATGCTTTCCAAAGATGAAAAAGACTGGATCAACAGATATCATGCAAAGGTCTTCGAAAAACTATCCCCTAATTTAGAAAAAGATGTGGCATCCTGGCTAAAGGAAAAAATAAAAGAAATATAAACTCAGATCTTAATAGCGTTTTTGCCCATCCCCCCGAGAAGTGTGGTTGAATTTAAAACAAAACAGTTAAGTGGGTTGCGAAAAACAGTCTGTGGGGGAGGGAAAACCTTTTCAGCATCATTTCCAAATAAGTTTACTATTGCACCTTCAGATAAGACAAATTCAGATAACTACATGTGACGGTTGGAGAATTTCGAATTAAATACGGGCTGCTGGTTCAAATTGCTGAGTCTTTCTTTTAGAAGTTGTGGTCGTGGCAGAAATTTTACTCGTCCCTATTGATTCCAATACTCGCTTAAATTTTAAGTTAAGTCTATTATTGGTTTTTAGATTCAGGAGCCTTCAACAAATCATTTTCCCATGCCACCTGGTCCCGGCCTTGAGTCTTTGCAATATACAAAGCATTGTCCGCTCTGTTCAGTGACTTTTCAAGGGACTGGCCAGGGCTGCAAAATGAAGCCCCGACGGAAACTGTAATGCGATGTGTGGTATCCTGCCAGGAAATTTTCAGGTTTTTTCGGACAGAAAGACACAGATTTTCCGCTTTGATAAGAGTCTGTTCCTGTCCAGCCTTAGAAAGGATCAGAACAAATTCCTCTCCACCATATCGACAGGCAATATCGTTTCCCCGGGTATTGTCCTTAAAAAACTGGCCCAGACCTCTGAGCACAGCATCACCGCATTCATGACCGCACGTGTCATTAATCTTTTTAAAGTGGTCGACATCAATCATAAGAATTCCGATAGAATAATTGTAGCGCTTCATACTGAAGGCCTCCTGTTTGAGACTTTCATTCAGGAATCGTCTGTTATAAAGGCCGGTCAGAGGATCTATAATGGACTGGCGCCTCAGGTTTTCTCTGAGTTTGATATTCACTATGGCCAGTGCAAGATGTTCGGCAATGATTGTTGCCAAGCTTTGTTTCGATTCAAGCACTGACTGGTGCGCTGTTCTCAAAGAATGAGGGGCTTTTTGGGAAACCAGAATATGAAGCAATCCAAGCATCTCCTCTCTGACGATCAGGGGCACGCATAAGGATTCATTGCCAGAAAATCCTTCCAAATGACTGCATAAAAAAGAGGTCTGTCCCGTTTGTACCCGGTATGGTTTTCCCTTTCTCAGTGCCCAACATTCTTCTGAGAGGAAGGGAGTGTTTTGGTAGGGTGACTCTCCCCAGGAAGTTACTGGTTTTAGGTGCTGATTCTCCTTTTCATAAATGTGGAGGCAGCCTGTAGTATCTGGGAAAAACAGTCCAAAATAACGTTTCATAACCTCATAAATTTCTTTAGTCGTGTTGCAGACCTGGATTATTTCGCTCATTTTTCTTAAAAGAGCGTCTTCCGAATTGCGCTGTTCAAGTTCTTGAATCCATGAAGAGAGCTCCAGCGTCCTTTCTTCCACTCTTTTTTCAAGTTCATCATGGGACTTTTCCAGTTGCTGCCGGGTGGTATCAAGCGTGCCGATGAAATTATTATAATTTTTGGCCACTTCATCCATTTCCCCGCCCCATTTGACATCTAACCGATTTGTAAAACCAGATCGGGCACCGGTCTCAAATAAATTGATCATCTCTTGCAGTGGCTTGGCCAGCCTAGAGCTTATCTGCCAGGTGATGGGAATTAACAGAATCAGCATTGACAGGACAGTGACACCGATGGAATAGGCAAGGGTGGTCAGTGGATGGTAAAATTCTTCCAGATAGCTGGAAGATGCAACAATCCAGTCTAACTCTGGGATATAATTGAAGATAACTAATTTTTCACGGGCTTTTAGTTCATCCGGGTTTTTCCATGGGTATATGATTTTCCCATTTCTTTGATAAACATCCGCCCATTCTCATCTTTGGAGTTATAAATATTGCTTCCTGAAAGCTTGGGATGGATCACCATAAGCCCCTTGCTATCCATCACATAAGAGTACCCAGTCTTCCCAAATGTGATGGAAAGGATATTTCGATTGAAATCATCAATGTTTAGTAGTTCTCTGAATTCTTCCCGGTAGGAGGAAACAGAAATAATCCAATCCCAAGGTACAAAATGAGTCATGTAAAGGGCCTTGGGCCTCTTGGTTGTTTCGCCAGGATTGGCCCAGTTGTATTCGATATATCCGATTTTTTTTCTTTTTGGATACCAATAAAATTGTTTTTTAGTATTGTATCTTGAAATAATAGATGAGTATCGAATATTAATCAAGCCAACCACCTTACTGTAGTGTATTCAAATATTTCGATAGCAAAGAATCTAAAAAGTAATTACCTGATCTATTTCCCTTTGGCAAATACGATCAGAATAAGAAGTGACCATTGATATTCCTCATTTTTCAAGCTTTTTTTGCTGATTTTTATCTTTATCGTTGTCTGTCAACTGACAGGCATTCTTCCATCAAGTGGATATACCCAACTTGGGCAGGATATACACTTGAAGTAGAATATAAATTCCAACAAAAATACAAATATAAATTAGTGCTTGCATGTCGATATTCCTTAATAGCGGTTCTATTTATTGGCTGTTGAATTTATACCCGACACCTGAAATTGTTATAATCAGGGCAGGGGTTTCAGGTTTTTGTTCAATTTTTTTTCTTAACCGTTGGATATGGACATCCAGGGCCCTGCTTTGAGAATATAATTGTGAATCCCACCAGATCTGTTTTTCTATAAATTCTCTTGAAAGGGTTTTGTTCGGTTGAGAGACAAAAAGTTCTAACAGCTGAAATTCTGTTTTTGTCAATTTTACGATTTCCCCCCTGATAGTCACTTGTCTTGTTTTGTAGTTTATTTCTATATGTTTGAAGGTTTGTTTTTCTTGAACAAGTGATCTGTCAACGCGATTGAAAATTGCCGTGATCCTTGCTGAAAGTTCCAGATATTCAAATGGTTTTACAATATAATCATCTGCACCGCTTTTAAGTCCTAAAACCTTATCCGATAGTGTATCTCTTGCGGTGAGCATAATAATGGGAAGATCAAAGGATTTCCTTAAAATTTCACAGATAGAAATGCCATCTATATCCGGAAGGTTCAAATCAAGCAGTATTAAATCCGGTTGATCGGTTTTGGCCATTTCAATGCCTTGTCTGCCAAGATAGGAGTAAATGACCGTATATCCGTCAAGTTTTAAATTGCCTTTAATGGTTTGAACAATGTCTTTATCATCATCTATGATCAATATGGTTTTTGAGGATTCAGTCATTTAATGGCCTATTATCCTTTAGGAAGTTTAATAAAAAAGGTGCTGGGCGATCCTTTGCTGCTTTGGACATTGATACTACCGTCGTGGGCAGTAACAATGGCTTTGGATATGGCAAGTCCCATGCCCGCTCCTTGATTTTTCATGGTTGAATCAGTTGTGGCAGTGTAAAATTTTTTGAAAATAGTTTCAAGGTTTTCCTTGGCAATTCCAGGTCCCTGATCTTTAATAGATATTTGGATATTGCTACTTTTTGCTTCAACCTGAATCTTTATTGTGGCATTGGTTTCAGAAAATTTTATGGCATTATCGAGAAGGTTAACAAGCACCTGTTCCATTCGTTCAAGATCAATAACAGCATAAAGATGTTCAGGTAGGTTTTGTAAGACAGTTAGATTTTTTTCATGAGCCAAAGGGCTCATGATATCAATTACTTCTCGTACAAGCTGTGATATGTCTTCCCTTTCAAATTCCCAGTCAATTTTTCCTGCTTCAAGTTTGGTAAAATCAAACAGGTTGGAAATCAGCCGGGTAAGTCGAGAAATATTTTTTTCAATGATGTGAATATATTCAAGGTTCTCTGGATCGTTCAGTGTCCTTTCAAGATAATTAATACTGCCTTTAACAGCAGTTAAAGGGGTTCGAAGCTCATGGGACATATTGGTTAGAAAATCTGACTTAAGTTTATCCAGTTTTAAAAGCTCATGATTGGCTTGGGCTAAATCTTTTGTTGCTCTGGTGACTTTTTCTTCTAAGTTTTCCCGGTTGTGCATCAAGTTTTCAGCCATTAAATTAAAGCTTTTCCCCAGTTTTTCAAGTTCATCATTTGTGTGAAGCGATACTCTGGTGTTCAGTTTTCCTGTTGAGAGTTGGCGACTTTTTTCTTCCAACTCATTTATTGGCTTTAAGACAAGTCTATGAATAAGAAAAACCAACACAATGATCGTCACAAAAGTGATGCAGATGCCTGCACCTGCCAGCAACCATATATTATCTTCTAATGAATGTTTAATATTTCCATATGGAATAGTTACTCTTAATCCACCGATAATACTTGTTTTTTGTTTTTTTTCACGGGTATGGCATTTGATACACCCTTTTTTCGTATAAAGAGGTACCATATAATTAAAGCTTTGGTCTTTAAACTGAAAGTATTCTTTTGTTTTATTTGTTTGGAAACTTTTTAGAGCTGTTTTTTCAAAGCTGTTCGGGCTATTGGCAATGTTAATAGGCGTCAGGCTGGACAACCGGAACTGGTAGGATTTTTTTTCAAAAGAGTATTGAGACAATTTTTGGGTGACCATGGAGGGCGTAAAAAACTGGTATGTATCAGAAGGCGAGGAAATTTGTTCTTTGATGACAAAAGGTACACCTTTGGAACCTTCACTTTCAATATTGACAAAAACGCCTCCCATACAATCGGTGATCCATTGCCGGGTCAAAACAATCTGATCAGCAATAACTCTTGCCTTCTCAAGAGTTTCCTGTTTGCCTTGGTTGGAGATACGAAATCCAATCCATGTAAAAAGAAGCCCGAGTATGGGAACAATGATGATGATGACACCCAGCACAAATTTTTGTTTCAAAGGATAATTCATTTTAGGGGAAGATTTTTTGTGGTATGGTAAAATTTGATTTTCTTCGTTCTGCATTCTCATAGCCCTGATGAGTTAAAATTTGTTCACAGCACAATGGTATTGCTTAGTACGGTATAAAATGATTTTATAAAAATATCTATACTTAAAAAAAATGGCATGTATCTTGAATATACTATTACGTGGTTAAGAATTCAGATGAAATAAGATTGGTAAGGGACAGGTTAATATATAAAATAGCCAAAAATATAAAAAGGAGAAAAGTTATGGCAAGTTGGATATGTGATAAATGTGGATATAACTTAGAGGCTGATAAACCACCGGAAAAGTGTCCTTCATGTAATCAGGAATGTTCTTTTGTAGATAATTCCTGCTATACACCTGATTGTGCAGGAAAACCAAATGATCCCCAGATCAAAGGCGAGGGGTAAAGAGCACCCATATTTAGCCCATGCCAGGAGGGTGTTATGAAAAAAAAATATAGAATTAAAACGTCCTGCCCTCAATGTGGATGTTCAGGCGTTTCTCACCTGTCTGAAGAGGAAATGAAAAAACGATATGGGGATGTCCCCAATATTGAGCTTGAATGCCATGAATGTATGATGGTGATGGATGCAGATGTTAAGGAAAGCGAAAACTAAACAGCCTAAAAGTGTCTCAAATTATCTATCTTCATTTTTTAGATAGACAAGCTGTTGAGACACTTTTGCATTTATTTAATGAAAAATGGTTAATTTTGGACATAAGATGAATTCGAGATAAATCTTTAGGTACAAATCTTAAAGAGGCACAAATCTTGATACCCTTAATAAAAGAAGCAGTAATTTGAAAATGAATTGAAAAAAGGAGCCTAAAATGGCAAATTCTAAACCCTTGGAGCCCAAAGATATGTATCAATGTCAGACAAATAATTGCGGTTATATATATAATCCTGATAAAGGAGATAGAAAGGCAAAGATTGCAAAAGGAACTCAATTTGAAAGCCTGCCCGATGATTGGAAATGTCCAGTTTGCGGCGCCAGTACCAAGGCATTTAAATCCCTTGGTTAACCTTGATTCCTTAATGAATTAGAGAGGATAAATTAATAAAGACCGCAAAAAGGTTTTGGAGGTTTTTTTATGAAATGGTTGCATTTTTTTACACCCGCTAAATCTATAGATTTTAATGAGAGTCAAACCTATATTTCTCAGCATTCAGGAGAAGATATAACCATACTGGATGTAAGGCAGCCTTCAGAATATAAGCAAAGTCATATCCCAGGGGCCACCTTGATCCCTCTGCCCCAGCTTTCTGACAGACTTGATGAGCTTGATCCTGATAAACCGACCCTGGTCTACTGAGCGGTTGGCGGGCGCAGCCGTGTTGCTGCGCAAATGTTGGCTGGGAAGGGGTTTCGAAAAGTACTCAACGTTTCAGGCGGGATAAAGGCATGGAACGCAAAAACAGCTATAGGTCCGCAGGATCTTGGAATGGATCTTTTTAATGGGAAAGAAGCGCCTTTGGATATCCTAAAAGTAGCGTATTCACTTGAACAAGGGCTGCGAGATTTTTATATTACCATGGAAAAACAGGCAAGCCATAAAAAAGTAAAAGATCTTTTTGCAAAATTATCTGATATTGAAGTAAAGCACCAAATGTCAATTTATGTTGCATACAACGATATCAGCACCAAAGATGTGAGCAAGGATGAGTTCGAAAAAATGGTGGAACAAAAGGCTTTAGAAGGTGGACTGACAACTAAAGAGTATCTTGAACTTTTTGGAACAAATCTGAATGCAGAAGCAGATGTTATTTCCCTTGCTATGTCTATAGAAGCCCAGGCCCTTGATCTTTATCAAAGAGTGTCTTTAAACGTTGAGAACCTAGAATCAAGGCAAATTATCAATAAAATTGCCAACGAAGAAAAGGCACATCTGGCAAGCCTGGGTAAACTCATGGATAGTCTTTAACCTAAAGGTCTCACGTAATCAGAAGGCCACACATAACCTAAAGGTCACACGAAAAAAATGAGAGGGTGACATGAGAAAGCATCTTATACTGGTTGGGGGGGGGCATGCGCATATGATGGCTCTTGAAAATATCAGTCGTTTTGTTGAAAAAGGGTTTAAAGTCACTGTCATCGGCCCTTCATTTTACCACTATTATTCTGGTATGGGGCCTGGGATGCTAGGTGGAACATATCATCCAGACACTATTCGATTTGCCACAAAAAATGTGGTTCAGAAACAAGATGGGATTTTCATAAAAGATAAAGTTGTCCGGTTTGATCCAGATGAAAAAACGGTAACAACTTTATCGGGCCATACATTTTCTTATGATGTGATTTCCTTTAATGCGGGAAGTTTTGTCCCTGTACAAAAAGTCTGGGAAGAAAAGGAAAACATCTATACAGTTAAACCCATTGAAAAATTGATGGAGGCCAAAGAAAAATTAGAAGAATTGTTCTCAAAAAAAAAGATCAATATTAGCATTATAGGCGGTGGGCCATCATCCGCAGAAATAGCCGGTAATGTGTGGCAGCTTGCAAAAAAGGTGAACCAATATATGCCGGATATCCAGATATTTGCCGGTAATAAATTTATGGCAAGGTTTCAAAATAGTATCCGATCAAGGGTTTTGATCACTCTCAAAAAAAGAGGGGTTCGCATTTTTGAAACAGGTTATGCAAAAGAAATAAAACCAAAACAAGTTGTCTTGGAATCCGGAGACACATTTTCAACAGATTTTATTTTTATGGCTTTGGGAGTCAAACCGTCTTCTATATTTAAAGACTCTGACGTGCCAGTCGGTCCTGATCAAGGGCTTTTGGTCAATCAATATCTGCAATCAGTTAAATATCCTGATATCTTTGGTGGTGGCGATTGTATTTATTTTCAAGACCAGCCCTTAGATAAGGTTGGGGTATATGCTGTCCGTGAAAACCCGGTTCTTTTACACAACCTTATGGCAGCCCTTGAAGGTAAAGCGCTTCAAGTATTTGATCCCGGACCTGACTATCTTATGGTCTTTAATATTGGTGGCAGATATGGTGTATTAAAGAAAAAACATTTTGTGTTTGGTGGCAAAATGGCATTTACAATCAAGGACTATATTGATCGTAAATTTATGAAGAAATTTCAAGCCATTGAAAAAGTAGTATAAGGAAAATAACAAATGAAAAAAAGCTTCGGCTTTAAAATCGTTCTCTTGGCCGCTATCGTTGGCGTGATCGCTTCATTTTTTATTTTTGGTTGGGACCAGCATTTTTCTCTTTCTAATTTAAAAGATCAATTGGGTTTATTTAAAGAATATTATAGCCAGAACAAAGCATTAACAATGATGATATATATGGTTGTTTATATTCTTATGGCAGGATTATCTCTGCCTGGGGCCGTCATTATGACTCTCGCCGGTGGTGCTTTATTCGGGCTTTTTTATGGAACAATCCTTGTTTCTTTTGCCAGTACGATCGGCGCCACAGTGGCCTTTTTATTTTCTCGATACATGCTCAGAGACTGGGTGCAAAACAAATTTTCTTCAAAGCTTAGCGCTATTAACAAGGGAATAGAAAAAGAAGGCGGGTTTTATCTGTTTACCTTAAGGCTTGTGCCCGCATTTCCATTTTTTGTGATCAATCTTGTTATGGGGTTGACGACGATTCGAACCATTATTTTCTATGGTGTCAGTCAAATTGGTATGCTGCCAGGAACCATCGTTTTTATCAATGCAGGAACGCAGCTTGCAAAAATAGAATCTGCCGCCGGTATTTTATCTCCAAAATTACTTTTTTCTTTCGTATTATTAGGAGTTTTCCCTATTATTGCCAAACGGTTTACCGCCTATGTCCGGCATAAAAAAGTGCTTTCTAAATTCGTAAAACCTGGCACGTATGACTATAATCTTGTGGTTATTGGTGCTGGGTCTGCTGGATTGGTGGCATCTTATATTGCTGCGGTGGCAAAGGCAAAGGTCGCCCTGATTGAAGAAAATAAAATGGGGGGAGATTGTCTGAATACAGGGTGTGTTCCCAGCAAGGCACTGATTGCCAGCGCCAAACTTTGTTCCTATGCAAAAAGAGCCAAAGAATTCGGGTTTGACAAAATTTCTATTGGTTTTCATTTTGCAGAGGTTATGGAACGGATTCAGTCTATTATTAAAAAGATTGAACCCCATGACTCTATTGATCGGTATACTGATTTGGGAGTGGATTGTTTTAAAGGACGTGCCCATATTAATTCTCCATTTGAAGTCAGGATCAATGATGAAATTCTAACCACAAGAAACATTATTGTTGCCACTGGGGCAAAACCCATGGTCCCCAAATTACCCGGCCTGGAAAAAATAGACTATTTGACCTCAGATACTATTTGGAATATTAGAAAATTACCCAAAAGATTTGTGGTGCTGGGAGCAGGACCTATTGGATGTGAATTGGCGCAAGGATTTTCAAGATTGGGCTCGCAAGTAACCCTTGTTCAAAGAGGCAGTCAGATGATGGCAAAAGAAGATCCAGATGCTGCCCAAATTATTTTAAAAAAGTTTGAACAAGAAGGAGTTCACGTTCTTTTAAATCATTCGGCCAATGCAATTGATATTTCAGGGGAAGAAAAACAGCTTGTTTGTGATCATCAAGGACAAGAAGTCAGGATTGATTTTGATGAAATACTCATTGCATTGGGAAGAGTACCGAATGTAAGGGGATTTGGCCTTGAAGAGTTGGGGGTTGAACTTAAAGGAAACAGCTTTATCAAAACCAATGAATTTTTACAAACCAATTATCCCAATATGTATTGTAGTGGAGACGTTCATGGCCAATATCTGTTTACACACACTGCTGCTCATGAATCCTGGTTTGCATCCATCAATGCTTTGTTTGGCATGTTTAGAAAATTTCGAGTAGATTATGGCACTATCCCCTGGGCCACCTATACGGATCCTGAAGTGGCAAGGGTAGGATTAAATGAGACAGATGCAAAATTGGCTGGCATAGACTATGAAATGGTCAAGTATGGTATGGATGACCTTGATCGAGCCATTGCAGATTCTGAAGATCATGGCTTTGTAAAAGTCTTAACTGTGCCGGGAAAAGATAGAATATTAGGTGTGACCATTGTTGGAAACCATGCGGCTGATGTGATCGCTGAGTTTGTCCTTGCCATGAAGAATGGTATAGGACTCAATGAAATCCTTGGAACAATTCACATTTATCCGACCATGGCTGAATCCAATAAATATGCAGCAGGCTTGTGGAAGAAAACCCATACCCCGAAAAAATTATTGGTATGGGCTGAAAAATACCACGCCTGGATGCGCAAATAAGCAAGGCGAATGAGTGAGACACTTTTGTCTTGCTTGTCGTGTCTCAAATCAGTCGCAACCGTTTAATGCCGTTTTATTGTTTCATTTTTCAAATTGTATCCATCTCTTTAATTTATAGTCTTCTTCGGGCAACCAAACCCTCCAGGCACGCAATTTGCTTTTAACATAATAGAGTAATAGAGAAGTTGAATGACGACCAAAGGAGAGCTTTGAAAAATGTTCAATAAGGTTTAGTGCAGGGAAGACTCTAATTTTGACAATAGTCATATTATACATATTTCAAGGGTTAAAATTTGTGGCTGACGTAGCAATTGGACTAAACAGGGATTTTTCAAAGTGCTCCAAAGATAATTGGAGGACTATATGAGCCTTAAAGATATAAAGAGAAATTATGATTTAGTAAATTCTGTAGACTGGGAAATGACACCAGAAGAAGCTATCGCACTTCATCTTGAATGGGGACCGTTAAGATCACAAGCGTATTATAACTCGCGAGATAATGATAATGAAACCGTATATTTTGTGATTAATACATGGAAGTTACCCCCTATTTTAACCCTGGTCAGAAGAAAGGGGTTTGATTCAGAATACCTGGGGGATTTCAGGCTTCCTAAAAATCTTGAGGACGAATTTATGAGCGGGATCGGCAAATATAAAGGGGTTTATGCTGTTGAAGGGAAAGTAAGAGATTGGCTCAAAAAGGAACTTGAAGTTTAAGTCTAAGATGTCACCACCTTATGAGTTCCTTGCCAAGCGTTCAGGGCAGAAATGAAAAACCAAAATAAATTTCTGCCCTGAATGTTTTTTAAATCATTTTTTATTATTTTTCATAAAATCTTTTACCATCATAATGCCCAGTTCCTTTGAACGGTTTGTGGCTGATTCTACTGCATTAATCATGGTTGTTCTAAGCCCGCCTTGTTCAAGAGTATGGATGCCGGCAATAGCGGTTCCACCTGGGGAAGCGACTCTGTCTTTGAGCTGTCCTGGATGTTCTCCTGATTCAAGCAAGAGCTTTGCTGCTCCAAGAACTGTCTGGGTGGATAAAAACAAAGAGTCTTTTCGTGATAATCCCATCTTTACGCCGGCATCTGCCATAGCGTCTACAATGGTAAAGATATATGCCGGGCCACTGCCACTGAGTCCAGTAAAAGCATCCATGAGAATATTTTCCTGGATAAAAACCGTTCTTCCTACAGAATCAAAAATAGCTTTTGCAAGCGCAATATCATCTTTGGTTGCATATTCTCCTGCTGCAATAGCTGTCGCACTTTCTTTTACAAATGCGCAGATATTGGGCATCACACGGATCAACCGAAGTTCCTGATGCAGCCCGGATGCAATGGCAGCCAAAGGGACACCGGCTGCAATTGATATAATCAGCTTAGAGGTATCAAGCGCCAAAGCAGTTTCTTTTAAAACCAGTCCTAAAATCTGAGGTTTCGTTGAGTAAATAACGATATCGGATTTTTCTGCTACCTCAATATTATCAGTTGTTGTTTTCACATTGTACTTTTTTTTAATATCTTTTAAAAGGTCCTCTGCTATGTCTGAACAGATAATATTTTCTGGTTTTGCTGCTTTGGATAGAACCAAACCACTGATCAAAGCCTCACCCATATTTCCACTTCCAATAAACCCTATCTTTTTGTCCTGCAGCATATTTGTTGTACTCCTTAATATTATTGTTTAAATTAAAGAAATTATATTAATCCCTTAAAATTCGCATAGTCAAGGTAAATTATCTGATTTTGTGTAAGATCGGTTTGGACAAAGTATGACATTTTTTACCTGTTTGGTGCACAATTTTAAAAAAAATATTCAAAAATACCATCTCTTGGCCCTGGAATTGCTTAATGAATTAGTAGGAAACAAAAAATACTCATAACTGAATAGGGTGATTGTCACATACTGATTGATTTATAAAACATAATAGACACTGCGCAGGATATAGATGAAGAATAAATTGGAATACACAGGCTTTCGAATGCCGCCGCTTATCACTGGAACACTAATAAAACGGTATAAACGTTTTCTTGCGGATGTTGAACTTGAAAATGGTAAGAAAGTAACCGTACATTGCCCCAACTCAGGCTCCATGAAAGGATGTGCCTTTCCGGGATCAAAAGTTTGGCTTTCGAAAAGTGATAATCCTAAAAGAAAGTATAAATATACGTGGGAACTGATTAAAGTCCCGGGAACCCTGATCGGGATTAATACCCTTGTGCCCAATAAACTTGTCAAACAATCCATAGAAAATGGACTGATAAAAGAATTAAGAGAATTTACAAAAGTAAAAGCGGAAATAAAAACAAGTAAACATACAAGACTTGATTTGCTCTTGGAAAATGAGCACCGGGAAAAATGTTATGTAGAGATAAAAAACTGTACCCTGGTGGAAGAGGGGACAGCCATGTTTCCGGATGCTGTTACCACAAGAGGACAAAAACATTTGGATGAACTATGTGATCTTGTATCGCGAGGTCATAGAGGGATAATTTTTTATCTGATTCAGCGCATGGATGCCAAAATCTTCAAACCAGCTGAGATGATTGATAAAACTTATGCTGAAAAATTAAGGAAATCAAAGGAAAAAGGCGTACAGATCATAACAAGAGACACCACAATAACTTCACAGGAAATAAGGATAAGAAATGCTGTGCCAGTACAGCTGTTTTAGCAATTTGCAACGGCTTGACAGGGTGGCCTATAAAAAAGTGTTGACCTTTATTGACATTCTACCACCATGTAGTATTTTACACCTAAGAGTTTTGAATAAAACCTTCAATCCTGTGGAGATTTGATTAAGGAGATAGATATATGTGGGACTACACAGATAAAGTAAAAGATCATTTTTTAAACCCCCGGAATACGGGTGAATTAGAAGGCGCAAATGCCATTGGTGAAACAGGCTCATTAAATTGTGGTGATGCGCTTAAATTATTTTTAAAAGTCAATGAAAACGAAAGAATTGTCGATGCAACCTTTATGACATTTGGATGTGCAAGTGCTGTGGCATCTTCATCCGCCTTGACTGAGATCATTAAAGGCATGACCCTTGATGATGCGGCTAAATTAACCAATGATGATATTTCAGATTACCTTGGCGGCCTGCCAAAGGCGAAAATGCATTGCTCTGTCATGGGTCAGTCAGCCCTAAAAAAGGCCATTGCCGATTATAGAGGGGTTCAGATTTTAGAAAAACCAGGCCAAATAGTCTGTGAATGCTTTGATGTTACTGACCTTGAGATTATTGATGCTGTTAAGGCAAACAACCTTGAATCTACCGACGATGTAACAAACTATCTTAAAGCCGGTGGCGGTTGCGGCCAATGTCTGGAAAGAATTGAAGAAGTGATCGAATCTGTCAAAGCTAAAGGATAATCTATAAAAAAAATGAAAATCGTATATACAGACAACAACGCAACAACAAAAGTGGCCGATGAAGTGATTAATGAAATGCTTCCTTATTTAGGCCAGTTATATGGCAACCCTTCTTCCATGCATACCTTTGGAGGTCAAGTCGATAAAAAAGTCACTCAGGCAAGACAACGAGTGGCAGATCTGATTAATGCCGATCCAGAGGAAATTGTTTTTACAAGCTGTGGAACAGAAAGCGATAATTCTGCCATTTATTCAGCGATAAACGCTTTCCCGGATAAAAAACATATCATTACATCTAATGTAGAACATCCCGCCATAAATAACCTTTATAAAGAGCTTGAAAAGACAAAAGGATATGAGGTTACATTTGTTCCAGTAGACAAAAAAGGCCTCCTGGATCTTGATCTGTTATATAATAGCATGTCCCAGAACACTGCCATTATTTCCTTGATGTGGGCAAATAATGAAACCGGGGTCCTTTTTCCCATTGAAGATATTGCAAAAAAGGCCAATGAAAAAGGTATTCTGTTTCATACAGATGCTGTTCAGGCCACTGCAAAAGTGCCCATTGATGTGAAGAAAACCGGTGTAGACATGTTGTCTCTTTCAGGCCATAAAATTCATGCCCCAAAAGGCATTGGTGTTTTGTATGTAAAAAAGGGCTTTAAATTTTCACCTTTTCTCATTGGCGGGCACCAGGAAGGCGGACGTCGCGGCGGTACAGAAAACACGGTTTCCATTATTGGCCTTGGAAAAGCTTGCGAAATGGCTAAAGAGAACCTGCCCATAATGAATAGCACGGTGAAAGAACTTAGGGACTATCTTCAAAATCAGCTGCTCGAAAAAATCCCTGGATCTTCTGTTAACGGCGATCTTGAACAAAGACTGCCCAATACCTTGTCTATTGGATTTGATGCTGTAGAAGGTGAATCCATTCTTCTATTACTGGACCGCCAAGGCATTTGTGCTTCTTCAGGATCGGCCTGCACATCAGGATCTTTAGATCCGTCTCATGTACTCATGGCCATGGAAGTGCCCTTTAAATCTGCCCATGGATCAATTCGATTTTCTTTATCTCATTATAATACAAAAGAAGAGATGGATCATATTATCGCTACGCTTGTTCCAACGATTCAAAAGCTAAGAGATATGTCCCCCTTCTGGAAAGATGGAAAAATGATATGAAAATGAAACGCGAAGAGCAACAAACACTGTCTGAGGAAATCAAGGAAAATTCAGGAATTAATTTCAATGCCTGTCTGCATTGCCAAAGCTGTGCAAACGGTTGCCCATTTTTAGAGGGCATGGATTTTCCACCTAATGCTGTTTTTCGTCTTATTCAGCTTGGAATGGATGAAGAAGCATTAAATTGTTCTACTATCTGGATCTGTGTGGGATGCAATACCTGTAGCAGTGCCTGCCCCATGGCCATTGATATCCCTTCGGTAATGGATGGCCTTCGTCAAAAAGCCCTAAAAACGGGTATAAAAATACCTGAGCCGGATATTTTAAGTTTTCATGAAGAGGTTTTGAACACTGTAAAAAAATACGGCCGTACCCATAAACTCGAAATTATGATGCGATACAAACTCAGAAGGATGGATCTTTTAAGTGATATGGGAATGGGACTTAAAATGCTTAAAAAACGGAAATTGGATTTAATGCCATCAAAAATTCAGGATATAAAAGCCATTGACAAAATCTTCAAAGATAAATAAGGCCGGCCATGAGTCTGGGAAACTAAAGTTTTCATTTTTCCCAGGATGTTCACTTAAAGCTTCTGGGCATGAGAATACAGATTCTTTGCTAAAATTTTGTGATATGGTTAATATTGAACTCACAGAGTTAGATGACTGGAATTGCTGTGGGTCGTCCTCAGCCCACAGTATTGACCACGAAGTAGCAAAATTGCTCCCCATGAGAAATATTTCTTTGGCACCTAAAGGAATTCCTCTGTTGATTGCCTGTCCCAGTTGCATGATCCGAATGAAATCAACATATTTAAAAATTAAAAATGATCCGATTCTAAAAAAAGAATATGAAACATTGTGGGAAAAGCCTTTTGATGAAGACCTTGAGATTATCCATTTCTTTGAGATTTTTGAACGAATTAATTTAGAAGATTATATGGATGAGCCAGATAAAAAACTTAAGAAAATAAAAATTGCGCCATATTACGGCTGTATGCTTTCCATGCCACCAGACTTAAGACATGAAAAAAATTACTATGGTATCATAGAAGAGACCCTTTCAAAACTCGGGGGAGATATTATTTCCTATGGATATTCAAATATGTGCTGTGGGACATATCTGTCAGCGGCAAAACCCGAACTTGCTGAAAATGTAGTAAACAAAATTGTCTCTCAAGCCATGGAGGCAAAAGCTGAATGTATTGTCACAGCGTGTTCCATGTGCCACCTTAACCTTGAAATCCGCTGCACTGTAAAAGATCCAATTCCTGTACTTCACTTTTCCGAGTTACTCTCTATGGCTCTGGGTGTTGAAGATCATAAAAAATGGTTCCCCCGCCACATTGTGGATCCCGTACCCCTCCTGAAAAAAAGAGGCCTGTTAAGTTCTTAATATAGAATTATTTAACCTTATTCTTGACAAAATTAACGTTCCTTTCTATTCATCCATTAAGACAAATTACAATAACAAAAATTAAATTAGGTCTTTATGTCAGATGATCTTCGAAAGAGAATTTACCTGGCTGGTATTTTCCTGTTTGCTGTAACAGCCATTGGTACAATAGGGTATTACCTTTTGGGGCAATTTGGGCAACCGAATCCGCCATGGGGGCTTGGTGACTGCTTTTACATGACTGTTATCACGCTTACCACTGTTGGATTCGGAGAAGTAATTGATCTTAACCTGGTTCAAGGTTCAAGGTTGTTTACTATCTTTATATTGTTTAGCGGACTTGGCGTAGCAGCTTATTTTGTTTCAACCCTTACCGCTTTCTTGGTGGATGGCGAACTGACTAATGTTTTTTGGAGAAAAAAAATGGAAACACAAATCGACAAGCTCTCCGGACATATTATTTTGTGCGGAGCAGAGCGTGTTGGCGTTGGCTATTCTGTTATTAAAGAACTACATACGACCGGAGTTTCTTTTGTCCTGATAGATACAGATGAAAAACGAATCAAGAATTTGCAGGATCAATTTGGAAAATTTCCTGCAGTGGTTGGCGACCCTACCCATGCGGATTTTCTTGAAAGTGCCGGGGTGAAAAAGTCTAAAGGTGTTATTTCTGCTCTAATCGACGATAAAGATAACCTGTGTGTTATCGTGACATGTAAACAACTTAATCCGGAAATCAAGCTATTCTCAAGCTGTAGCGACAGCGAGTTTGCAGGCAAACTTGAATTGCTTGGTGCCGAGGTTGTTATGCCTAATTTTATTGGGGGGCTTAGAATCGCCTCACAGGTGATTCGGCCAAATGTAGTCGGCTATCTTGACCTGATGATGCGCGATAAGGATTGTGTCGTTCGAATCGAAGATATTACCCTTTCAAAAAATTCTTCTATGGTTGGTAAACAGGTGGGGGATATTAATTGGCCCGAATTTACCCAAATCCTGATACTTGCGTTGATAAGGCCGGATAGTATAGGTACCATTTATAACCCGAAACGATCAATGATCCTGGAGGCAGGAGATATAATCATCTTGCAGGCTGATGTCGATTCTTTAAAACAGTTCAGGCTGCAACATACGTGATATGGTCTGGACAAAGCATCTCCCGATTTTGGAAGTCTATTCTCCATTCTTCACACCATTAATCCTGATTGTTTTTGAAAATAACGAATCGGATCTATTACATTGATTTTCCCACTGGAATACGGATGTTTTAAGTTTGCAACAATCTGAGTGGCTTTTTTAGGATTCAACTTTTCGGCATAATACTTTAAATGTTTTGATATACTATCCTTAGAATGTTTTACTTCGATTAATTCTTCGATCAGGCCATCTTTTAAAATAACAAAATCAACTTCCCGGCCTTCTTTGTCACGGATATATCTTAGCTCATACCGGTATCCATACGTATCTTCCAATAAATGTATTTTTTTTAAAAGTTGAGTGGCTACCAAATTCTCAAACACTGCCCCTTGATTGCCAATAACATCTGCATTGTCATAGAAAAAAACTTTAGGGGGTTTGATCACAGCTCTTGGTAGATTTTTAGTATAAGGTCGAACTGCAAAAACAAGATACATTCGTTCAAGAACATCAAGCCAGTTTGCTATGGTTTTCGGCGAGACCTGAATTTCTCCCGCAAGATTTGACATGACAATTAAATTTCCCACACGGGTTCTGAGTTGATGGATAAACAGATCAAGCAGAGAAATTTGTCGAATAGATCCAAGATCCCGGATGTCCTCTTTAATGACCCTATCAAATCGTTCCCGCCTCCATCGTCTGGCTTCCCGCTCATCTCCATCAAGAAATGGTTCAGGAAATCCACCAACGGACATTAACCGATCAAATGCTTCTTTAGGAGTCATGTTAGACGGATATTCATCAAGGCCAAATGGATGAAGACGCCAATAATGATATCGTCCAAGCAATGAGTCGCCCCCTTTTTTATACACATCAAGCCTGGCAGAACCTGTTACAAGAAATTGTGTATTTGTTTCATTGGTATCGTAAATCCCTTTAATCCAGTTCTTCCAATCCCTATACTTATGAAGTTCATCAAAAACAACTAATCCGGCATTATCCTGCCACTTCCCGGCTAATAAATCATGACGGTCATCAGTATAATCCCAGTTAAAGTATCTTCCATCAGAAAAAATATTTTTAAGAAAATGCTTAGCCAATGTGGTTTTGCCCACCTGTCTTGGACCGCCAATAAAAACCATCTTTTTTTTCAGGTCTTTGAGTATATTTTTAGATAAGTATCTCATATGGCTATTTTATACCCTAATCCAAAATAGTCAAGGCTGTTTTGGATTAGGGTATAAAATAGCCGCATTATTGTCAAAGATTTGACCCCAAAATGTGATTCAAAATGTGAATTGCTGGCCCCAAAATGCTGCCAAAATGCTGACCATCTTGCAGGCAGATGTTGACTCTTTAAAACAATTCAAACAGCATCATGCCTGACCCCTCTCCATAGTAATAGTAGACTTCATCATGGTGCCCAACATTAACTAAAATAATTTCTTTTTTTCAATATTATGAAAAGAAGTGTTTGAATAAGCAAGAGTCAAGGGCAGGATTGCCCCCCCCTCACAATGCCCCTTTGCAAGGAAAAAATTCTTGACTTTGTTATCAAAAATGATAACCTTTAATCAAGATTAAAATTTTAAATCTAAAACGATTGGTATAAAATGACTTGGAAAATCTCTTTTTATAATGAAAAAGTGGAAAAACAGACATTATCCTTTCCCGTTGGAATATTAGCAAACCTATTGCATATTTTAGATCTAATAAAAGAATTCGGACCGAATTTGGGGAGGCCTCATACAGCGGCTATGGGGAAAGGTCTATTTGAAATCCGAGCAAAAGGTAAAGAAGGTATAGCAAGATCCTTTTTTTGTTCTACTAAAGGAAATGAAATAGTCATTCTTCATTCTATTATTAAAAAATCACAAAAGCCGCCTAAAAAAGATTTTAATTTGGCTACAAAAAGGATGAAAGAATTAAAGGGAGGTAAAAAAAATGAGTAAAAGACCAACATTTGAAACCTTTAAGAAAAAAGCACTTCAGAATTTAGAAGTACAAAAGGAATATAATGCTCTTATCCCAATTTATGAACTTAGGAAAAAATTAATTCGATTAAGAACCAGTCAGGGATTGACACAGGCCCAAGTTGCTGAAAAAATGGGAACCAGGAAAAGCAATATTTCAAGACTGGAGTGTGGTGAGAAGGTTTCATATCCCACCTTGGCAACTATATCAAAGTATGCTTCAGCATTAGGATATAAAGTGAACGTAGAATTTGAACCTATAAGCTGAAGTGAATTTACATATTAACGTATGGAGGCGGGTGTGACCCCCTTTCTATCAATAATTAAGTATCGTGTCCCCGGAATTCTTGCGTCTAATCCATTCTTAAACCCTGTTGATTATATTTAAGTATCATATCCTCGGAATTCTCTAAGCAAACGCTTTGACTTTTATTTTATCTTCGTTTTGTAAAGCCTTCCAAAGATCATACTGCGCTTGTTGAATAAGCCAGCTTTCCGGGCTGCCGCCAAAAGCTTTTGAAAGACGAATAGACATCTCAGGAGAAATATCGAAACGGCCATTTAATAAAGCAGATAGGGTCTTTCGAGAGACACCAAGACCTTTTGCGGTTTCTGTTATAGTTAAGCTCAATGGTTCGATACAAAGCTCTTTTATCATTTCACCTGGGTGGGGTGGGTTGAACATAACCATTTTATTTCTCCTTAATGATAATCGTTATA
>JAAEKY010000347.1 GCA_024227235.1 Desulfobacteraceae bacterium
AATTGTGCATCAAAACCATCCCAACCACCATATTGCTTTTCTATGGTATAGTTTTGGGTGTTTCCAATAAAATCCAAATTAGGGGCAAAAGTCGGAGTTAACCAGTCCCAAGCTTTATCCCACAGATTATCGTAAACTCTGGAACTTAAGTTCGCATAATCCAGTGCTTGCTCGTATTCAGCTTCAGACAAACCTGATGGTAGGCTGGTTGATTCATTGCTGACTGTTTCCGTAGTATAATTGGTTTTAGTATCAAAATTTTACCACGGACGATCCCATATTTGATCGTTTATGATTCCACCTTTTTTGTTTTCCGTTGTGAGGGAGATGCAGCAGTAGGCAGTTGTACTTATAAAAATAGCATTGCTAAATATTATATACAAAAAAGGAGTTTTGTTAATCCGAAATTTTCTGAAACTTAAGTCATATTATTTTCTACACTGTATTTAAAAACGATACCGACCGTACCGATTTTCTGGATCGTTCCCTATCAACTATCATGGGGCTAACGTAATAAAGGCCAAGACACTGCCTATAGAGGCATTGCCGAGGCCTTTGATTTGGAGCTGACACCTATTGATGATTTGCTTTAAAATGAGAGTAGCGGTAAGCTTTTAATTTTAATCCTGAAGCTGAAGAAATTTCACATGCATCGGGATACGACATCCCCAATTAGCATCCGGGTTATCGGGGTATAGAATAGGTAAAAGGGCATCACAATCCAAACCCTCACATATTGGTGTGACGCCACTTTCAATCACTTTAAATCCCATGCCATCACGATCAAAAAGCCAAACCATATTCGAGGCTGGCATAGTTACCATTGCATCGAATTGGGGGCTAAAATCATCCACAGTTTCCGGCTGATGAATATAGACCATTCGTCCAAACAAAATTCCCTGATCGATCTTCGCCGGTATTTCCACGATTGAACCATCAGGCATCGGGATTTCCACCAACCAAGTCACTGTAACGGTGTTAGTGGCATCATCGAATTCCAAACGGCTGTAAGTCACCCAATTTGTAATACCGCAGTCATTGGGATGAGGAGCGGTAGTGACGACTCCATCATAAATCCCTTCAACCGGATCGACAAAGCCGCGGGCGAATCCATAAGATGAAATACCGAGTAAAAGAAACAGAACCGAAAATACTTTAAGCCATTTTTTCATACATCCTTCTCCTATCAGCTCATTGTTGAATTTCCCCCTGGCCGCCTACAATATGAAAAGTGCGGCAGTAAACAGCCAAGACGGCCAGGGGGGTATAATTCTCTCTCAGTTACAATATAGTAGGTAGCCCAGTTTTTCTGAATCAGTGGTTAATTGAGACTCAGGCATACTTGCTCCATCTTGTTTCCGTTCAATTAGAATTAACAGAGGGGAAGCCCGCACTGACAGAAGAATTGGATATTCCTATATCATCCAAATTTATTTATAATCTGTGACTTTTGTCACATCTTAGATTATTATGCAGGTGACGCATGATTTTTTTTGACATTTTTCATTTAATTTTTGAGAATCATAAATTCCATCTTGTTAAATAGTGCTATGACGTAAATAGTGAGGTTTAATTGATATCAACCAAATTGCTGCTCTAACAGGTCGATGCCATCTTGCTCAATGGGTCGATATTTATTATCTTTTATATCGCCCTTTTTCATCTCAGTGATATCGTTGCTCCCTACCGGCAACTCACGTAATGCGTTGATGATTTCCTCTTTCAAGCCTAGTTTTTTTGCAA
>JAAEKY010000348.1 GCA_024227235.1 Desulfobacteraceae bacterium
GCATTTTTAGAGGTCGCAAAAAAACTGACATCACCAAGAATCTTATTCTGATGAACTAGGGTATATTTTTTTCCAAGACCTTTCTCTTTAAGGGTTTGATCCCCGGCCGAATATTTAATAATGCCAGATCCCTTAATTTCAATATAAATTATGTCAGTATCCGATAGTATGCTTTTCAACTGGATATTAATCGATTTTTCATCATAAGACCAAAGGCTATTAGTAAGCAGTGCGATTTGTTCTTTTTCTAGATGATCAAGCTTGGCATGTATCCGGTCAATTTCAAGTGAATAAGAAAACCAGAGATGAAACAGAGAAGCAATAAAGGCAACAATAATACCAAAACAAATTATGTAAATTCCGACTCTTGTTAATAACGGATACGTCTTAAATATTGGCTTTTGCTTGATTGACAGCAATATATTGCCTCTTAATTTCCAGTTTGTTTAGATACTTGTCTTTTTGATAGTGCCAATGTAGAGTATAAAAGTATTCTTAAGAAATAATCAACTTGATAATTATAAATTTCTTAAATCAGGTAGGTGAAACAATGAATCTCAAAAAATATTTGCTTGTTTTGTTAATAATTTTTCTACCTTTTTTTGTAATATCCGAAACCATCGCAGAAGAAATTTTATGGCCATATTTTCACTATCCGCCGTTGTATAATGTTGAGAAAGGGAAAATATCAGGTTATGGCGTACATGTTCAAAAAACTTTAAGCAACAAGATGCCAGGATATGATCATAAAATGATACAAACACAACCAGCCAGACTTTTCGAAGACCTAAAGAATGGAGAGAAATACATCGCCTATGGACCTGTAAAAACGCCTGAACGAGAGAAATATCTCTACTATTCATTGCCGTGCAGACTTGTATTTACTGATCGTGTTGTAATGAAAAGAGACGCAGCAAAAAAATATTTAATAAGTTCCATGATCAGCTTGCAAAAATTAGCGAAGGATAAAAACCTGGTAATGGGTCATTCAAAAGGTGCCAGTTATGGAAATAAACTTGATGGTATTCTTAAAGACAATAAAAAGTCATTAATACAAGAAATTCTAACTGGTGAGGAAGGTGAACTTAGGCAGCTAAAAATGATTCAAGATGGTCGAATTGATTGGATGATCTGGGATCCTCTTGCATTAAAAACATTTTTAAATAATTTGGATATGCACAAAGATTTTAAAATCTATGAAATCTACGAAAAAGAGTATGCCTTTATTTATGCACATATTGTCGTCCCAAAGACCTCATGGGGAAAACAGATGATTAGAAAAATTAATACAATTTTGAAAATAGTTATACCCGCAGATGAATTTTATTTAGGATTAAGTAAATGTGTGCCAGATGAACTCAAACCGTCTTTTAGAAAAGGATATGAAGAGTTTATCATTCAACCAGCCATTGAGTATGAAACAATGGAATAATTAAAATCATCATAAAGAAATCATGATACTTTTACATCTTGTAAGGTCTGGGTGTGATCAGGAAGGATTGCCAAGAGTATTTACTATCATGTGTGATGAAAAAAGTTTTTAATAGAGCAATAACTTCCAAAATAAATGCTGGGTTCTCACCATCAAGGCTATAGTGAGAACTATTTTGGGTTAAATAAAATTTTTTTATAAAACAAAAAATCCAAAATCTGAGTCTGATTTCCTCGTGAGTATATACAGTCGCGAGTCAAATCCTCTAATTTACTGAGCGCTTCATTCACCAGACCGGGCTTTTAAAATATTTCCCAAGTACCATATCTGGTACATAGAATAAATTGGCGCCTAATCTAAAAAGCTTGCTTTAACGTATATTGGAGACTAAAGTTATTATCCAGAGTTAACAATTCTTACATTGGCTGAAATACTTCCAATACTCAAGGATTCAAATGCTATCATTTTTATTGCAGGCCACCCGTAAGGCAATCAACCCTCCACTCGCAAAAGCGCAACGTTTTAAATTTTCAAAAACCTTCTACGATTATAGCAATTCTCATATTTCTGAGGGGTGTTATAGGATAGAAGGCCTGGATTCTTCAATGGAAATTCAGGTTGTCTTGTCCGACCGGTTTACCGGTTATTTTTCTAAAAGTTCCAAAGGACTGGAATGGTTAAGACGGCAGACTGTTTGAGGGAAGAATGACCGAGTTTCTGCCGTTCAATGGAAGTCCTTTGAGATCTTTAAAAATTATTCAGGTACCAGGGCGGACAAGGCAACCTTGATCGGAACGGGTTTGTGTGAATCATTTAGAAAATATGGTTCTTATGGCAAATATCTGTCTTCACTTTTATTTAATGGATTTATCGTTTTTCTTTTGGTATAAAAAGGCCAATAATAATAGATATCTGAAATAAATTTACCCTTTTAAGGGAGTAAAAATTCAGCATATAAACATTTATCTTTTGGACGAAAAAAAAGAATGAAAATCTATCAATACCCTTCAAAAAGTGCAGAAAAGAGAGTCAAGAATACCATTGATCGTGGATTAGGATTCACAAAGCAGGATCAGGAAACAGTCGAAGCCTTTCTTGAAGATGTTAAAAAAAGAGGGGATAAAGCCCTTGTAGAGTATACCAATAAATTTGATTCGAAGAAAGTGACCCTTGATACATTAAAGGTCACTCAAAAAGAGCTTGATATGGCATCAAAAAATGTTGATGATGCCTTTTTAAAATCTCTTGACCGATCCGTGAATCAACTTGAATATTATCATTCCAAACAAACAGAAAATTCCTGGATTGATACACCTAGAAACGGTGTCATGGTCGGACAACTTGTAAAACCCGTGAGTGCTGCAGGCGTTTATGCGCCAGGCGCAAAAGGGGGGAAGACCCCTCTGGTATCATCCGTATTAATGGGAGGAATCCCGGCAAAAGTTGCGGGTGTAGCATCCATTAATCTTATGACCCCACCCATGGAAAATGGAGATATCAACCCGCATATTCTTGCTGCGGCCCAAAGAATTGGTATCACGTCTGTTTTTAAAGCAGGTAGTGCTTGGGCTATTGCAGCAATGGCGTACGGAACACAAACAGTTCCGAAAGTGGATGTTATTGTCGGCCCTGGAAATATCTATGTGACGCTTGCAAAAAAAATTGTTGCGGGCAGTGTTGGAATCGATATGATTGCAGGCCCAAGCGAAATACTGATCATTGCCGATAAAGATGCAAACCCAGAATTTTTAGCCGCAGATCTTCTGTCACAAGCGGAACATGATGTTATGGCATCTTCCATACTGGTGACTGATTCAGAAATACTTGCAAAAAATACAGTTACCGCTCTTGAAAATCAGGTTGAAAATTTGCCCCGAAAAGACATTGCAAAAAAATCCATTGAAGATTTTGGTGCTATTATGCTGGTTCCGGATATTGAAACCGGAATCGAACTTTCAAACCGCCTTGCGCCTGAACATCTTGAGCTGATTGTCAAAGAACCTTTTGACTATATCGACCAGATTCAAAATGCCGGTGCTTTGTTTTTGGGCGCATACACGCCTGAGCCAATGGGAGACTATATTGCAGGCCCTAACCATGTTCTGCCTACTGCCGGAACGGCCAGGTTTTCTTCTGCATTAAGTGTTGACCATTTTACTAAAAAAACCAGCTTGATTCATTATTCTAAAGCAGCGTTTAAAAAAGAAGCCGACGATGTCATCCGCCTTGCAGAAACCGAAGGTCTGGGAGCCCATGCAAATTCTGTAAAAATTAGGAAATAAATTACCCAAAAAACGAACATAATTTTCTCAATTTGTAACAAATTTTTCCCATTCTTTTTTCCAAAATTTTCTTTGCTTATCGCAAAACCTATTGTTCATAAGGGTTTTACCATAGTTGTCAA
>JAAEKY010000349.1 GCA_024227235.1 Desulfobacteraceae bacterium
ATTTCCCAGATCAATCCAGTGACATTATCCCTGACCATGGTCCAGGATACGGCATCGTCAGCCAGGGAATTTCCTGAAGCATCCAGTTTGGTGTAGGACGGTGGATTAATAATATAATCATGATTTTCACCAAAAGTATTCGTGTAAGAGCTGTACTGCCCGGTATCGGGTATGCGGCCTGTGGGCTGGGGGTGGTGTTCATAAGAAAAGTCATCATCACTTGTGATGGCTAAAGTGCTGGTTGATATCGCCCCGATAGAAGCGTCAACAGCATTAATTAATTTGAGATTGATGGTTTCTACAGGTTCAAAGATAGAATCGTTTAATATATTGATAACAATATTCTTAGCAGTATCGTCACCGTCCGCCCATGTTAAGGGGCCTGCTGTGACTGTGAAATCCGAATCCTGTGTCGCTGTTGTTCCTGTCTCCAAAACAAAATCAACACTGACCATACCGTCACTGCCGCCTGTCCGACTGACACTAATATTTATACTGCCTGCACTTTCTATTGCTGCTCCCCAATCAGATTGAGTGAACTGCAGAATGCTTGGCTCCGATTCTGTGGTAAAACTCCAGAAAGGTCCCGGGGTTACAGAACCATGCGCATCGGTGGCATAGATGAACCACACATAAGTTGAATCGTATTGTAATGTTCCAGGATCATATGTCGGTGCGGACAGATTCTCAAATGTCAGTGCAGGTCCTTCCGGGGGTTGCAGAACAAGGTCATAGGTAAGCGTATCACCATCAGGGTCACTACAGGTCCAGGAAAGATCTGAATTTATGGATACATCAGGTGCTCCGTCAGAAGGTGAATTGCCAGATGGTTGTCCAGGTGGATTATTGGGATTGGGATCCAACAGGGTAACAGTGATGACCTGTGAATCGGACACAGATCCTAGTTCTCCAAGACGCGTTGAGGTTAATGTCAAAGTGATATCATTTGAACCAACCGCATCAGGTACAGGCGTAATAGTGAGATACCAATCACTATCCTCGATAAAAAGTTCGACAGTAACCAGGTCTGTATCTACATCAGATACGGACCAGAAAAGCGGTGGAATACTCTCATCTTGATACTGGTATAAATTTATGGTCCATTCAGGTTCATTTTTATCTTTTATCTGATCCGGAATAGCGGGATAGATTACAGCGTATCCCATAGCTGTGTTAGCGATACCAACGCTAATAATAAATAAAAACAGAATCCAAATAACAATTTTAGACGTATTATTTTTCAGACCGCAAAATGAAGTTTCCATAAATCCTTTTCTATTCATCGTTCAAGAGTCACTATGTTAACCACCAACACGTATTTTTCACTGATGTCTATACTATTGCTTAAATCGTTTGGCCGTAAATTTTAAATTGTTTTATATATTGCTTGCAAAAAACGTACCGAAAATGTTTAATTTTAAGCACTTGAATTAACTGTGTTCCTAAAATTATAGGTGTTTTTACCTATGAAAAAGATTATCCAAATTGGGTAAAAAAAGTAATAATTTTAAGGAAAATGATTCATAGGTGAAATTACCTGTTTCCGCTTGATTAACTAAAGCTAAATAAGCAGACATAGGCTCGCAGATCCTTTTTTTTATTTGAAAAGCTAAAAAATACAGCTGTTATAGACAATATAATTAAAGAAAAAAGTTTCATGCTGTCCCCTTATTACTGTTGTATTAACAATAAACACATCAAAAAAATGAATACGCTGTTATAAACATAGACGGGGGAGTTATAAGAATCTTTCAGAATTAATTAAGAGCATTTATTTTTTTTACTGGAGAATCCATACGGCTGAAGAAAGTTTGATATCAGCGGATTTAGTGAGTTCGGGAAAAAGTAATATCGTTTAGAAAAATAGTTTGCAAAAAAGCTGCCCGAGGATTAAAGATGATCTTAATCAATTTGAAAGCTTAAAAGTGTTAGATCATCCCCCCCGCCCTCATTTCCTTTAAATTTATTGACAGAATGGGTAATGTTATTTACTAAAATATCCGGGGTTTGAGAGTTTTTTTCAATAACCTTCAACAGTCTTTGGAAGCCAAATAATTCTTTGGAATCGTTTTTAGCTTCAAGAACCCCGTCTGTATAAATAGTGAGTGTTCCCCCTGCCTTAAGATCAAATTTTTCCTGTTTAAATTCAGCTTCAGGCAGGATACCCAGAGGCACCCCTTTGGATTCTTTATTATCAAGAACGACAACCCCATTCTTATCGCAGTAAACCGGAGATAGGTGTCCGCCATTTGAAAAGAGGATTTGTTTTTTTTCAATGTCTAAGAGAATATAAACAAGGGTCACAAACATCCCTCTTTTGGCCCGTTTACACAACAGGGTATTAATTTTTGTTAATAGATCTTTGGGTTCAGGGTACAAAACCGAATAGAATTGTAAATCACTGGTAAGCCGTGCCATGAACAGGGCAGCAGCAATGCCTTTTCCAGAAACATCACCCAGAACAATCCCCACTTTCTTATCTGAAATTTTAAAAAAATTGTAGAGATCACCTCCAACTTCCAGGGCGGGCTCATTTATGGCGGCAAAAGAGTAACCTTTAAGGCTGGGAACCTGGTTGGGTAAAAAGCTTTCCTGTACCTCTTTTGCCAGTTGAAGATCTCTTTCCAGAGCCTCGCGCTGAAGACGATAGTATTTATCAAGTTTAATATACAATTGTGCATTTTCAATGGCCAGTGCCATTTGATCAGCTGTGATTTGCATAATTTTTACAGCCTCACGATCAAAATGTCGGGGTTCAGGGTGCATGAGCGTTAATATGCCGAACAAGGATTTATGCTTGAGTATGGGTACGGCAAGGGCAGAACCTACCTCGTAGGGCTGCTCCGGAAGGGAGAGCCAGCGGGGGTCTGTTTGGGTGTCTTT
The DNA here is from genome assembly GCA_024227235.1 of Desulfobacteraceae bacterium. Lineage (GTDB taxonomy): Bacteria > Desulfobacterota > Desulfobacteria > Desulfobacterales > Desulfobacteraceae > Desulfobacula. The sequence continues at coordinate 2,884 of JAAEKY010000349.1, forward strand.
TATCAGTCCTACTTTTAAATTGGAAACCACCCATCCCGCAAGGCCTTTATTAATTACTTTGCCTATCAAGTCCGATTTTTTTTTCGAACTGATTTCATCCCGGGTGAGAAGACTGTCGGTTATCACGCCATCTTTATTAACCAGAAAAAGACTGCCTTTTTCAGCACCCGTCAGGTCTGCTGCAACCTCCAGCGTTTTTTGCATAGTGGCTTTAAGTATTTCCTGTTCAGAAGCTGACCGGGCCATTTCAACAAGGATTTCAAAAAGTTTGGTTTGCGCCTGGAAGGCTTTTTTTTCTCTCTTAAGGTCTTCAAGTTCTTTTTGAATCGATTTTAATTCCATAAAAAATAATATAGGATCCTTTATAAAATTTGTGTATTTTATTTACCTATTAACTTGAACCCACCAAGTCAATATATAAATTTTATATGCAGAAATTGATAACCTGTCTTTCTGAAAAATAAAGGCTAAATTATCTATCGGTCCAAATGAAGTTTTTTCTGGAAATTCTCTAACGAATGGGAGTTGCTGATAAGTTATTTCTCAACAAAGGGGCTCCGCAGATAACGGAGCCCTTTGTTGAAATGGAAAGTATTCCAATTTTTTATAATACTGCTTTTGTATATCCAAAACCGACGTCTGCAAGTCTTGCCTGATTAATAACATATGCCCTGATTTTGTCTGTTTTAAAATCAATGTTCCTATCTTTCATGTCTTTAACAAGCTGCTGTTTTTCTTTTTGAAGGTAATTAACCATTTTTGCAGCATCTTTTCCAATATCGGAAAGGATTTTGTACTCGGAATCTATAAGATACAGCCTTGCCTGATAAAAACAAATTGCCTGATCAACCTTGCTGCCATAAATACAGTCTGATTTGTCAGCGGCAATTGCATTTGAAAGACTAAAAAGAACCAAAACCATTATTGTTGTGATTGAAGTTAAAAGTTTCATGTTGTCTCCTTTTTGCTAATTGTTAATCATTTTTAAATTGTGGCGCTTTACAAAAAATGTTGATGCGCTCTTACTACATATAGACGGGGGGTAAAAAGGAATCTTTCAAAATTATTTAAAATATTTAATTAAAGGCTGGCTATAAGTGAAAAATGAATGAGGTTAAAATCTGATGTTCTTCTACATCAGTTGAATAATTGAAATTTTTTAAGATAGATGTTTTTACATTATTACCCCAACGGAACTGACAGGGGCAGTGATACCCGGTGGATTAATAAATATTGCGCCTGGCCCCACAGGATTCCAGGACGAGGGGATATCTATGTTCTGGAGAATGGATGCATGTGAACACAAAAGTGGTATACTGCATATGAAGCAGGATATGAAAATAATAGTAAGAAATAAAGATTTTAACCGCATTTTTTATAGCGCATTCATCGCATCAATAAGTTCAATCATATCCAGACCATCTACGTCGCCATCATTGTCTGCATCCGCATTATTGGGTGAGCCCGCTTCCCCAAACCCGTCACTTAACACTTGTACATCGTCTATCCCAATTTGTCCATTTCCATTAAAGTCCCCTGGATCGGGAATTAAGGTAAAGTCAACAGAGACAATATTACTTGGGGACCAGGAGCCAGCATAGGCCTTTGCCTTAAGGGTAAAATCACCATTGCCAATAAGGTCAAAAGCACCCTGGTACAGAATCGATCCTTCATCAGGATCACTGCCGTCTTTTGTATAATAGATATCGGCATCTGGTGTATCACAGGATATATTGATCTCAAGGGCAGGGGTATAAATCCCTGACACTGGTGTAACCAGAGGATCGGACACCTGCTGTTGAGTCAATGCAGACAAGGTAATATCACCGTTACTGAATCCGCCATTGAGCAGGGTTACCTGCCGGTTATTTGTTTCATATCCAGCAGCATTGGCCGTTAATTGATAATCACCAGGATGTCCCGTGCCTATATAATAGCCTGTTGGCCCTCCATTATTGTCTGTCAGCATTTCTACATAAAACCCTTGAACAGATACATCAGCATCAATAATAGCAGTGTCATTCATATCAAACACCCCACCGGATATCCATCCATTGATTGCATTG
>JAAEKY010000350.1 GCA_024227235.1 Desulfobacteraceae bacterium
AAGTTCCATTTTGTAATACTTTACGCATTACTTAAATGTTAAACGAAATCCATCTAAAACCCCGGCAAGCCGCATAACACAAGGCGTTTACTGCTGCTACGGCCATTGAGAGCCTTGTGGATAAGAGCTTTCAATCGTTGTGTACCTTTAGCTTGTGTCAGGAGTTGGTTCACCGCAGACAATCCCTTGTTCTCAATGATCTTGTTAACCATTAATTGTTTTTGCGCCATTGATTTCACCCCTATAGGAAATCCCGGTGGAGACGAATTCAATAGAATGTAGGCACAATAAACCCAGTGAACATGTGACATGACAGAACTGAAATACTTTGCCGATACATCTTCAAAGCCCAGAAACATTTTTATTTCTTTATGAAATATTTCGATTGCCCATCGGAGCCGATAGCCAATGACGATATGTCTGGGGGTTGCCTTCAAATCATTGCATGCGAGGTGTTTTCTTTTTCCATTATTGGATTTTGTTTTAAATTGCGAACAAATCAGTTGAGCTTTTCCGAAGTTCTTAAGGTAGCCTGTGATCTGTCTGACGCGGAACTCCATCCGCTTCTTTTTTCCACCATTCTTTGGTGCTCGAATGGTTCTCCACCCGGTTTTGCGATTATTTTTGAAGGTTACGGTTACTGATTTCCAGTCTTCTGTTTTCTTTGTAGTGCGATATACTTTTTCAGTTTTTACGCCTCTTGTTGATTTTAAAGCTATGATGAATTTCCAATGCTTGGCTGCGATTGCTTTTTGAATTTTTTGATCATCATAACCGCTGTCAGCAAGGACAACAACCTTTTCAGGGGCATGAGCCCCGATATATTCTTCAAGCGATAACTGACTAAGGTATTGGGCTACGCGTGTATTTTCAGTTTGGTATTCAATACCGTTTTGTTTGCAATATTTTTTCGTATAAAAAGCAATTGGAGGCAACGGAATCACTTTATCATTAATATGTAGAACAATGTTTGTCCATTGGTGACCGACAACAAATCCTTTGCCGTGATTAAAGCGCTTAGAATTGTCAGTGTGTAAGCTTGATCGATTAAGAAATGTGGCGTCAACAGAGATTGCAATATTCCATGGAAGTTTGCCGGTAGACAATCCTTTATTTATTTTAGAAAATTGACGAGCTTGTTTTTTTGAC
>JAAEKY010000351.1 GCA_024227235.1 Desulfobacteraceae bacterium
CCAATTCGATTGTTTTGAGCAGTTCCTTTAAGCACAATTGCTATAAAGCAGTTTGTATGTACTCTTTTCCCTTGTTTCGAAAGTGTTAAAAATTGAGCTCTCTTTAAGAGCCTTACCTTTTTTGGCAAACAAAAGTTACTCAATAAATTCCTTTATTATACGGTTAGTTTTTTTCTTCCTTTTGCTCTTCTCGCATTAATGATGCGCCTCCCTCCGGGCGAAGACATTCTTTTTAAAAATCCGTGTTTTCTCGTTCTTTTCCGTTTGCTTGGTTGAAATGTACGTTTCATAAATCTTTCAATCCTTAACTTTATTATATCTTAATTCTATGCGTTAATGCTACACACCACAATAAACGAAATACATTAACACTTTTTTTAAAAAATGTCAAGAATGAAAAAGGCTATCGGGGTCCCCCCAATAGCCTTATCATTAATTTTTTTATCTATTGTTTATTTTTTTATAACTTCTCTTAACTTTTCTATGGTTGCAGGATCGAATTCTCCAGTTTCTTTTAATTTATAATCCCATTGAAAGTCCATAATCGCCTGGCGTGTTTTTGCACCTGGCTGACCATCAGGCGTTCCCACATCATAGCCCAAATTAGAAAGATAGGTCTGCAGTCGTTTTATTCTGGCAGTGCTAGGAGAGGTTGTTGAAGGACTTGTCACAGCTGCAGGGGTTGAGACGCCTTGTCCATGACGATAGTAACGTTGAGGTGTTTTAGATGCAATAAAGTCAACTGCTTTATTAATACATATTCTCAATGCTTTTTCCATGGGGGTGTTTTTCCAGCCGCCAAGACCCATCGAAAGAGCGCCTCCGGCAATGCCCCCGCCAAGTTTAACATCTGTGGCTTCACCTTCTACACTTGTAGCTGCAAGAATTCTTGATGTCTTTGCATCAATCACTCTAACATCAATAGCCATATGCGCTTTTTTCATCCCACCACTGACACCTCCAAAAAAACTGCCAATGACACCACCGAGTGCACCGCCACCGCCAGAGGCGTTATTAGAAAATTCAGTAATAGCACCAACAATCAGCAGTTCAGCCCCTTCTATTTCCCCTATTTGTGCTTCTGTCCCTTGTTTTACTCGTCCTGAAGCGCCCAAATCCTGTTCTGAAATAACATCTTTTAATGTTTGTCTTTCAAGAACAATATAACGGTTGGTATTAAATAATGCAGTCGTCATCTGATCGGCCATACCATCCCCTATTGCAGAAGAGTACCAGCCACCGCCACCGCCACTGCCGGCAGACTTATTTGTAAATCGAGATACGGCTATTCTTGCTTTGGGACCATCATAAGCTTCCATCTGGGCTTCATTTATCGATTGACTGCCATGGCCCGAAGTAACCTCAGCCTTTGTCCCTGAACTCATGCAACCTGCCAGAGAAACCAAACAAAAAGATGATAGAATAAAAAAAGACAATTTGCTCAAACGCATGATAGTTTCCTTTCTTTAAAACAATTAATAATATTTATAATATAAATTGCTATTTAAAATTACTACACAAAATTATTTACTATACATTCATCGGCGCAGAGTACTATTTTCTGATACAAAGTTCCAGAAAAATTTGATTATTTCTATAAAACCCAAACCAAATTAAGGAACGGGAATTAAATAAGTTGCACAAAATCAGGAGATGTTTTTGTCGTGTTCAAGGCGCGAGAAGGAAGCATAACGGGCTATGTGACCGACGAAAAACGTAGAAAACGGCAAAAAAAACAATAATTATGGGCAAATTATTTAGTGTACGCTCCTAAGCTTCAGACAATATTGAATCACCTATTTTTTAAGCCTTTGAGCCAGTTCATCAAGAAATTGTATAGAATCAAGAACCTGTTTTGCCGGCGGTTCGCATATGGCTGCAAGGTCACCTGTCATATATCCATCCTCTATGGTATCAATCACCACTTTTTCCAATTTATCTGCAAATGATATGAGCGCTGGTAAATTGTCCAGCTCACCTCTTTTCTTCAATGCCCCTGTCCAGGCAAAGATCAGGGCGACAGCATTGGTTGAGGTTTTTTCCCCTTTTAAATGTTTATAATAATGCCTTTGAACAGTGCCATGCGCGGCTTCATATTCGTAATATCCATGAGGCGAAACAAGAACAGACGACATCATGGCAAGCGAGCCAAAAGCCGATGCGACCATATCGCTCATTACATCTCCATCATAATTTTTACATGCCCAGAGAATTCCGCCCTCTGCCTTCATCATCCGGGCAACAACATCATCTATCAATGTATAAAAAAAAGAAATCCCGGCAGTGTTAAATTTTTCCGTGTACTCTTTTTCAAAAATGTCTTCAAAAATAATTTTAAATGTTTGATCATACTTTTTAGAGATCGTGTCTTTTGTGGCAAACCAGCAGTCTATTTTTTCATCTAAAGAATATTCAAAACAGGCTCTTGCAAAACTTGAAATAGACGCATCTGTATTATGCATACCCTGGATAATACCTGGCCCCGGCAATTCCATTATGGTTTCCCGAGTTTCATTGCCTTGAGCATCTGTAAAAACAATTTCAGCTTTTCCTCCTGTTTTAGCTTTAATTTCAGCATTTTTATACACATCCCCATAGGCGTGCCTGCCGACTACAATCGGTTTTTTCCAGGATTTAACTGCCGGTTCAATATTATTGACAAGAATAGGTTTTCTAAAAACTGTTCCGTCCAGCATGGCACGGATAGTTCCATTCGGACTTTTCCACTGTTTTTTTAAGTCATACTCTTCCACTCTCTCCTGGTTGGGTGTGATGGTGGCATTTTTTACACCCACACCATATTTTTTGATGGCATTTGCTGCATCTATCGTAATCTGGTCATCGGTTTCATCTCTTTTTTTCATACCCAGATCAAAATATTTTGTTTTCAAATCAACAAACGGCTCAATAATTTTTTCTTTGATCAGGGGCCACAGGACCCTTGTCATCTCATCTCCATCAAGCTCAACAAGCGGTGTTTTCATTTGAATTTTAGACATATGTTTCTCCTTACTTTTATATTTTTATTTTATAAATATTTAGCCAACAAAGAGATCAGGCAAAAAAGAGTTCTTTCTACGGGAACTATTTAATGGCTGACCGAGAGCCCTGTGTTCGGGTAAAAAGTTGCCCATATGCAAGGCGCAGGGAATCCTGAAACCGGAGTGTACTACTGTACATGAGGATTTCAAGATTTTGCAGCAACACCGCAGATGGGTGAGTTTTTGTTCAAACA
>JAAEKY010000352.1 GCA_024227235.1 Desulfobacteraceae bacterium
AAAGATGTCCAAATCGGGGTATAATTTTTTTGCACAATCAGGGCAGATACCATGGCTAAAGCCTACGTCTGAATGATCTTGAATGTAAGATTCAATTTGATTCCAGTATCCCTTATCATCACGAATTTTTTTACACGATGAACAAATGGGAAGCATTCCACTTAAAGTTTTTATTTGTGCAATAGCTTCCTGAAGCTTATCTCTCTCTTGAAAGAGCGCCTTTTCAGCCCGCTTACGTTCCGTGATGTCTCTGGCGATACCCTGAACAACCTGCTTGCCGCCAATTGTAAAGAGGCTTGAGGAAACTTCAGCCAGAAAAACGGAACCATCCTTTTTCTTGAATTTGATCTCAAAGTTCACAGATCCGTCTCGAAGAATAGTCTCAAAAGCCTGTCTGGATGTTTCAGCAGCTTCTGTTGGGTGAAGCATGGACACATTGATTTTAAAAATCTCGGTGTTTGTGTAACCTAATAATATCACAGCTTTTTGATTCACATCAATGATGTTGCCATCTAAATCATGAATAAAAATGGCATTGTTTGAATGATGAAAAAGACTCCTGTATTTATCTTCACCTTCCTGAAGTTTCTTCTCCGCCAAATCGATGAGAAGTGCTGATTCTGTTGAGGCATTTAACAATGCCCGAGCCGTTTCCTCGCTCTTATGAAACGCCTCCTTAGCTTGCTTCAAATCGGTGATATCTTCAAAAAAAACAATGTGTTTTATTGAAATGTCCTTTGCAGTCCATGCCAGT
>JAAEKY010000353.1 GCA_024227235.1 Desulfobacteraceae bacterium
TAAGCCCAGGTACTGTATAACCAATTTTTTTATTGGATAAATCACTTGGGGATTTAATGCCCTTGCTTTCTAAAAAAAGCAAGGTTGTTAATGGATGAACCACCAAAGGTGCCACAACCTTGAGTTTCAGACCCTGATCTGCCGCAATAATGGTCTGTGGCTGGTAGGAAACAGCCATATCTACGGTACCAGCAGCAGCAAGTTTTAGAGCATCAGATGTTTCTGAAGGGCTGATAATATTAATATCAACACCATTATCTGAAAAATATCCCTTCTCTTTTGCCACATAAATTGGCAAATGATCCACATTAGGGAACCAGTCCAGCATGAGGTTGAATTTTGTATCACCTGCAAAAGCAGAGTTTGTTAAAAAGGTTAAAGCCAGAATAATACCCATTATCATTTTTTTCATAAGTTGTTTTTCCTTTATTATTTCCATTTAATAATCTTTTTTTCTAGAACACCAACAATCCACCACATGGTAAGACCCATGGCAGTCAGCCAAAGGATAGCAGCAAAAACCAGATCTACCTGGAGCCTTGCATTGGACTGGATCATGAGAAAACCTAATCCCTGTTGTGCTCCTACCCATTCTCCTATCACGGCACCAATAGTTGCCACAGTTACTCCGACCTTTAAACCGGCAAAGAAGCGAGGTAAGGCCCAGGGCCAATAAAGTAACTTCAATGTTTTAAAGAAAGAGGCTCCCATTAGCCGGAACAATATTTTGAATTCCGGATTACAGCTTTTAAGTCCTTCTAAAAGGCTTATACATATGGGGAAAAAAATAATGACCCATGCCATGAACACCTTAGATGCAATCCCGTATCCTAGCCAGACCACCAGCAATGGGGCCAAAGCAAACACTGGTATTGCCTGGGATGCAACTAAAAACGGAGCAAAAGCTTTTTCCAAAGCAGGTTTGGCAAACATTATAATAGCAAGAGGAACAGCTGTGCACAA
>JAAEKY010000354.1 GCA_024227235.1 Desulfobacteraceae bacterium
AAAAAAATCCCTTTCTTAATCTCTGGTGGTTTTTAATGGAATTTTAATAACAAACCGGGATCCTTTTCCCATTTCAGTTATAAAGTTTATCGTTCCATTGTGTTCTTGTATTATTTTTTTGGTTGTCATCAATCCGAAACCAGTCCCGTTCATGCCTTTGGTCGTAATAAAATCATTTAAAATTGATATAGCTAAGGTATCATTAATACCACAACCATTATCTTGAACACTGTATTCAATATGGTTACTTTCAATCTTCACCAATAAGTTAACCGTCTTATTCCGGGTTGAACCTAGTAGCTCGTCAAAAGAATCGAATGCATTAGTTACAAGATTTAAAATACAATTGTGGATGGCTTCACAGTCTATTAAAACAAGTTTTTTTCTTTTACAGGGTGTCAGTTTGAAGACAATATTTTTTTCTTTTGCCCTGTGGGTCATTAACTGAACAATCTCCCTTGCAGGCGTATTGGGGTTTTCCAGTTTAAAATCCAATTTTGTTGTTTTGGCATAATTTAACAGGTCTAAGGAGAGCTTGGTTATTTTATCAATATTGCCTTTCATCATTTCCCAACCTTGCTTTAGATACTCGCGATTCTCCTGATCAATTCCCTGTTCAAGGACAAAAGTACTTCCCTTAAGACCGCCTGCAATATTTTTTATGGCATGGGACATACCGGCAATTGTCTGACCGATGGTCACCAGCTGTTGAGATTCATTTATTTTTTTATCTTTTTCCTCTACAAGATTTTCTAAATCATCCATATATCTACTTATATTCTGAGTTATGGAGATCCGATCCTGAGCCTTTTTTATTGCTGATTCAAGATCCACTATATCAATTGGTTTAGTGATAAAATCTGCTGCCTCATATTTAAGACTCTTCACGGCCAAATCCATGTCACCATGGCCGGTTATCATAATTACCTCTGTTTCAGGGTTTAAATTTTTAATCCGCTTTAGAAGTTCAATACCATCAATACCCGGCATCTTAATGTCTGTAATAACTATTTCGGGGTTTTCTTGAATAAACGTATTAAGTCCTGACTCACCATCAGGTGAAAGGAAGACATGATGTCCTGATGCTTCAAGAGTAATTTTCAAGACCTTGCGAATACCCTCTTCATCATCAACAAGGAGAATTGTATTATTTTTTATAGCCTTACTATTCATTTAATACTCCCGGGTTTATATGAAAACTAATGGTAAACGTAACACCACGCCCTGGATTATTCCTAACAGATATATCTCCACCGGATTCCTTGATAATGCCGTAACTAATGGATAGTCCCAGGCCTGTACCTTCTCCCACTTTTTTGGTTGTAAAAAAGGGTTCAAAAATTTTATCCTTATCTGCTTTTGAAATTCCCGTTCCTGTATCTGATATTTTTGCAGTCACAATTTGTTCATCAAATGAGGTTGCAATGGTGATCCTTTTCGCAATTTTATCTGTGCCTTCGTTATTCTCAAATTGAGTCACGATTGAATCTCTTGCATTAATTAGAAGGTTGATAAAAACCTGTTCCAGCTTTACGGAATCTGCCAGTATTTCAGGTAAATTCTCTTTAAGAACCCATTTAACCTCAATCTCTCTGAGCTTTAATTGCTGGCTGAAAATATCAAAGGCTCTTTTTATTGTTTCATTTATATTAACAGCTTCTTTTAAAAGTGAAGATTTGCGCCCGAACAACCTCATATGGTTGGTTATCTTTGCAGCTCTGTCCACATAGGATTCGATTTCCTGGGACAGGGTTTTCAAGATTTCTTTATCAATCAATTCATCTCTATTAATTTTTCTTGTAATAAAACTTGAAGCCGTCTTGATAACAGATAACGGCTGGTTGAGCTCATGTGCAACGCCTGTTGCCATTTCTCCCAAGGTTGCCATCTTCCCGGCCTGAATGAGTTGCTGCTGTGTTTCAACGGATACGGTTATATCAATCACAGTGACAAGAAGCACTTTTTGTTCTGTAAACTCAGCAGGACGAACCCAAATATTTACATACATACTCTCTTTATTCTTTTTAAAATTTATCAATCTTTCATGAAACGGTTTATCAATATTTTTAATAAATGTTCCAAATTCATCAGTTTCGGGAAAGAGAATAGAAAAAGGTTTTTCTTCAAGCTCATTCTTTTTATAACCATAGACTGTCAGAGCGCTGTTGTTGCAGTGGAGTATTTTATGAGAATCAATATCCAGAATAAATACAGGATTAGGAATACTTTTAAAAATCGCCTGGTATTTTCGTTCTGAATCTTTGACGATCTCTTCAAGTTTTTTTCTTTGAGAAATATCTATGCTCATTTCCATAGCAGCAACAATATTACCCTCTTGATCTTTTAATGGTGCAGTTTTTACAAACCAGTGTGCAACAGTGCCGTCTTTGTTTATCCCGGACTCTTCACTAAAATGAGATTCTCCATCAACAAAGGTCCTTTCTACTGGGCAGTTATTGCATTTTTTGTTTTGATTTTTATACGCGACATAACAATAATCGCCACATTTGGGATGGAATCTCTTTGAAAATTCCTTATTAAACTCAATTAATTTGTAATCCCTTGTCTGAACCGTAATTGTACAGGGAACCTGGTCAAAAAGGTTTTGATACAAATCTTTTTGCCTGTTCAGTTCAGTTTGCTTGCTCTCTATTTTGTTGCCCATGTCATGAATGGCGGTTGAGAGTTGACCAATTTCATCATTCTGGCTTATTCTGTTTGCTTTATTGTTATAATTACCTTTGCCAATCAGATCTGTTTCATCAATCAATTTTTTAATCGGGTCGCTTACAAGACGAAAAATACTAAAACTAAGTGTTATCGCCAGGATAATAAAAAGATAGATGGCTGTCCAGGCAGACATTTTTTTTGCAAAACGAATTTCATTTTTTACATCTTTTATAGAAACAACCACATCAAGGGCACCCAGTTTTTTAATTTCCGAGGGATGGTAATGACATTGGGCAGTAGAGCAGGAGGGATCATTTAATATGGGATTCATTATACCCAGCAAAAGTTCACCCTGATCTGATTTAAATATTCTCACCCTGTCGTTGATATCTTCTTTTATTACCGGCGTATCTGTTGCATGGCATGCGATACAAGCAGCAGCTGTTTTTTCAGCAATGGAACCAAGCTCTGTGGCAGTATTGGAAAATTTTATCTGGCCCTGGCAATTAAAAATTCTTATAGATTCAATTTCATTATATTCAGATATACTTTTTAAGACATCCAGCATATCTTCATTAGGGTTATGCAGCATGGCAAACCAGGTAAAATTCAAAACAGTGTTACAAAATTTATCAACATCAGATATTTTTTTATTAATCAGAGTTTTTTCATGAAATTTAATGGTAAAATGGGACCATATAAAGATACTTGCAAACAACACGATACCGACTGAAATCATCAGTTTTAAAGTCAGATTCTCTATTTTCAGAAAAGATTTCAACATTATTCTAAGGCCCCATTTTGTTATCCTTATTGCTAACTAAAAATTTCCTGTATTTTAGATAAAACTTCTTTGGCATCAAACGGTTTCCCAAAGGCTGCAGCCGCTTTTGGAATTGAATGTTTTACGCCGGTAAGGCCGCTGATGACGATAACCGGCGTATGAAAGCCCTTTATCTTGCTGATCTTTCTAAAAAATCTGGGTCCCCATTCTTCAGGCATTTCAAGGTCCAAGGTAATGAGGTCTGGAGACTCATTTTTATAAACATCCACTGCATCTTTGCCATTTTCTGCAATACAGGTTTCATACCCATGATCCTTAAAAAGGACATCAAGATATTTCGTTATGGTTGGATCATCATCTACAATCATTATTTTTTTTGGCATAACATCCTCACTTTCTAATATGGCATTCACCACATAAAACCGGACCTTTGTCAGATTTAAAATGGCACTGCTTACAACGGTTATGAAACGCCATCCGCAAAGGGATGGAATTTTCTGGTATCTTTTTTAAAGAGTGACATTCAGAACACAAGCTATCTTCTGAAGATTCGTCCTCAATTCGCACGTTGTTTTCATCATATACATGGTGACAAATAGAACAATCCTCTTCCAATTGGGCCTTTTCATTATGGTCATCATGATCAAATACAGCAGCTGGTCTTTGGGGGCGGTTAAAAATGGTATTGTCCACAACCAAAATTTCTTGAGAATAAACATTAAATACAGATAAAATAAAGATAAGGGCTGCCAACCAAACAAATCGTTTATATTTCATTGTAATCATCCCTCCTTTAGATTGTTCTTCTTATAAACGGTTTTTTCCATAACTTCATAAATAATGTCTCCAAAAAATTTAACCTCCATCCCTATGCCATAATGCTCGACAATATCTTCAAGTCCTGAGTGGCAGTTATGGCACGGGGCAATTAAAACTTCGGCGCCTGTCCTCTCAAGCTGTTCTTTTTTTTCTCTGTTATTGACCATTCTAGTCCCTTTCCAGGGCGGACCGCAGTTGATAACACCGCCTCCGGCTCCGCAGCAGTAATTATGTTCTCGGTTGGGCGTCATTTCAATAAATGACTCACACAAAATATTTACCATTTCTCTGGCTTTGTTGTGCAGCCCTCTTCCACGGGAAACATTGCAGGGGTCATGCAGGGTGACGGTTTTTTTATATTTCTCTTTTACCTTGATCCTGCCGGATGTCAGCAGGTCATGATAAAAATCAATGGCATGAATCAAATTTACAGGGGGCATGGACCAGCCAACCCACCTGTTTCCTACATCGTATACTGACCGGAAGGCATGTCCGCATTCCCCCATGACAATTTTTTTCACATGAAGCCTGGCTGCGGCTTCATAATGCGCCTGTGCAATCCGACCGGAAATTTCAAAATCTCCGGTATACATGGCCATGTTGCTGTTATCCCATCCCGGAAATGAGGGCATGGTCCAATCTATGCCCGCAGCATGCATAATGACAGCAGTCTGATAAATCAGGCCTGCCTGGAATTTGGGTTCCGGTGCAATAACAGAATACATGATGTCTGCCCCATCTTTATCAAGAGGAATCCTTAAGTCTTCAAACTCTTCTCTTGCATCCTCTTCCTGCCATTGAAGGGTATCAATCCACTCATCTTCCTTAACCCACATCTGGTTCATGGTTGCTGAATGGGAGTTAACCGTATCCTGTATATAAAGGGGCGTGATTTCAAGTTTATGACAGATTCGTCTTACCTGCAGCATCATATAGGCGATATCAATACCAAACGGGCAATACATTGAACATCGCTTGCAGACATTACATTCGGTATAGGAAATCCTGACAGCGTCTTTTAATACTTTTTTGGATACGTTTCCTTTCTTTTTAATCATTTCAAGAATCGTCTGTTTGACCTTTGCCGCAGGGGAAAACTCCGGCCCCCTATCATTGGAAAGGAATATGCTGCAGGCATCAGCGCACAAACCGCACCGCATGCAGGTTTCAACATAAGCTTTGAAACGTGGGCCAACTTCCTTTGTTAATACCTGGTTGATGACAGAAGATATTCTTTCAGGTGTAAGTTTTGCCAATCCCTGTTCCACTCCGTCATCAATGACATTTTTTCCATCAGGTTTCTTTTTTTCATTTTCTATTATTGTATCCTGCATGAATATCTCCTTAATATTTATTACCAGTCTTTTGCATGTCTGACATTACCAAATTCAGATCCGGTATAGGCTCTTGTAAGTGGTGCCATGAACATATGAGAAAACCTTGTGAAAGGTATTAAAATAAGCATAAGCTCACCTGATATAACATGGGTAATGACCATCCATTTATAGGCAAAGAACTGGTGGTAGGCCAAAAACCCGGTAACAAACGGTAGGGCAACGATCAGAATAAAGAAAAAGTCTGATAATCGTGTTAGAAATTTTACTTCCGGAACAACAACCCTTCTGATCATAAAAAATATTAATGAAAAAATGACAATAAGCGTTAAAGTATCCGCCACAGTATCATTAAAGGTCATCCATGACCACTGCATTGACTCTTCAAAAAGTGCAACATGAGAGAGTAAAAATATGGGAACGATAAAAAGCAGTAGATGGAATAGATAGGATACAGTATAAAAAACAGGGCTTTTCCGTGTGCTAACAGGCAAAAAAGGTATCATCCAGGCGAAAATTGACCTGAAGCTATGTTTAACCGACAGGTATGTGTAGATAAAATTTTCTTTTTCATTGACCTGTTTTATTACTTGAAAAAGTTTAAAAATAACACCACAAAAGAATATCAAAAATGAGATCCAGACCATGGGACCCATAATAAAATTAATAAATGAATGCATCTTTTCCTCCTCTAAAGCACCTTGTCTAAAGTAAGTATTTGTCTCGAGTAAATGCCATTCTTCACAGCTTTTAAAAGGATCTTATCATTTCCAGGACTGATCGCCGGCTCAAAGATCCTATCAAAATGATCTTTATACACCTTTCCATTGACAACCAGGTAAAATCGACCATCTTTTTCCATTCGGGTGGCCAGTATTTCATTGTTTGAGCTTACAACCGGATCCCACAGCTTGTCAGCTCTAATATTCCAGGATTTCCCATTAACCGCAATATCCCAATATCCCTGGTTCTTAACAGTCGCGATGAGTGAGTCTCCATTATCAGAATAAAATAAATTTGATATCATTGTGTCAAAATGAAGACCCCAGGCAGTGTCATTTTCACACACTGTCCATTTGCCAAAAGCATCAGAAACGATGGCAGCTATTTTCCGGCCGTCTTCATGTAGCGCTAATTTCCAGAGCTGTTCATAACTTTTGTCCCACAGAGGCATATCATCTTTAAAAAGAAACCATTTCCCATTTTGCCGGACAGGGGCAATCACAGAATTATTATTATTGATAAATTCAGGCTTCCATGAAAATTGGAAATTTTTTTCCCATAACGCATCATTTTTAATTATGGAGTAATCAACACGATTTTTTCTGATGGAAGATGCAATCTGTTTGCCTTTGCTGTCAAAGGACAGATCCCAGATGTTCATGAAGGATTCAGGGTGTGCAATTCCATTTACGGCAATTGAAAAAATGCCCTGGCTAAATCCTTCAATATCGCCCTGACCCAGTGGGGTCACCTGGACAACAGCCGCTGAAGCGCCCTGATTACTTAAAATGGTGCCGGATATATTTTCATATAGCGAATCCCATATCGTATCATTTACCACCATTCCATACAGGCCCTCTTTTTGAACAGCAGCACCTATAAATGATCCATCTGGCGTATTTTTAAGGTCCCAGATATAATCAAACCTTTTTTCCCAGGAGATGCCATCTACACAGATAGTCCATTCTTCATCATTGGATACCAGTACAGCGAGCCGTCCATCCGGTAAAAATTTTAAGGACCAGGCTTTTTCAAAAATTTCGTCCCAAGTTTCTCCATTACAGCAGACATTGAATTCAGCTTCATCAGTATTCACAATGGATGCGATTTTCTCTCCATCACAACTGACGTGGGGCTCTTCTATCCAGACAAAACGGTCTTGCCATTCTTTTATCGGGATTTCTTTTCTTGGTGTCTCCCAATCCCACATTTTTTTATCTTTCATTGCTTGTCTCCGATTTGTACTAGTCTTTTTTTTTATTCAACTCACAAATAATATGGTCAATAGATGCAACACTGATTGGCTTTTCTAAGAAGGCATCAATTCCAGCTGTTATCACATCTTTTTTGAGCTCTTCATTTGCAATGGTGGCCATTAAAATTCTTGCTGTCTTGGGATATTTAATGGCCACCTGCTTTAAAAATGTAAGGCCATCCATATCGGGCAAAAAATAATCTGATATCACCACATCAATATCCTGGTATTTTAGTGAATTAAATCCCTCTGATGCTGTTTTGAATATCAGAAATCTCATTTGCCCACTATCAAAAAAGGTACTCAATGATTCTCTGACATATTTGTCATGATCTATGATCATGATTTGAAATGATTTTCCCTGTTCTTTTCCCATAAATTCCTACTAAGATTAATTTTATATCCGAAACTCATTAGAGCATTTTGCATGCCAACGAGTGGAATTATAACGATTTTTATTAAATTACAATGAGTTACATAAAATTCAGTGGTTGTATAAAAGTGTAAAATTAAGAAATTTGAGAAAAAAAATTAGAAAATTTGAGAAAATTAGAAAATTTGAGAGCAAGGAATTACAAAATATTAACGCGTTTAAACTGAATGTTTCATGGCTGAGTTGCAAAAAATCTAACGATGGTATGAAATCACTGAAACACCATAAAAAAGAACAGGAGACGTTATGAGTGATTTCAAATGAAAACATTTTCATCAATCAACTTTTAAAAAAAACCTATAGCCTTGATATGATTTTTCTTGTTATTATTCGAAAAAGTTTTTAAATAAAATTTGAGATCTTATATATTGGGGTGTATGGTGAATAATGATTATGAGATAAAAAAAATCAAGCATTTGAATCTCGTATTGCGGGCACTCAGGAATATTGGCAGACTTATCGTCACCCAGAATAACAAACAAAAACTGATTAATGGTATCTGCAATATCCTGGTAGAAAAAAGAGGGTATTATAATGCCTGGATCGGTTTACTGGATGAAGATAAAAATGTTGGACTGGTCGCCCAGTCGGGGTTTAATAGTCATTTTGACAAAATGCGATCTAAACTAAAAGAAAGACAATTTACACGATGTATTAGAAAAACCCTTGAATCAGAAGATGTATTTTCTGTTACAGATCCTGTCAAAGAATGTACAGAATGCTTGTTTTCAAAAAAATATTCCGGCAGGGGGGCTATGGCTGTACGCCTCACTCATGAGGAAAAAAATTATGGATTTATGGTCCTGTCAATTCCAGAAGAACTTGGTCAGGATAATACTGAAAAAAGTATTGTTAAAGAAATTTCAGATGATATTGCCTTTGGTTTGAACAGGATTGATCTGGAAGAAAAAAGAAAGTTAGCCGAGAAAGCCCAGGAAGAAAGCAAGATAAGATTTCAAACATTAATTGAGAATTCCTTAAATTGTATTTCGATTTTACAAAATGATAAAAAAGTTTATAGAAACACTGGTTTAAGAAAGGTCCATCAAGTAATCACAAAGTCTTTTGAACCGCCGGATTTTGAAAATGTCTATGCAGGTGATCGACAGCGGATAAAAAAAATCTATGGGAACTTAATTAACAATAAGATAAAGCACATGGACACAGATTTTAGATATTACCCTATAGGTGTTAAAAAAGATGGATCTCAGATCAGGTGGGCATTAATCAGTGCCAGAAAAATAGACTATTTGGGAATAGAGTCTGTCATCACTAATGTTATGGATATTACCGACTCCAAAGAGGTTGAAAATTTTTTTAGAATTCAGGATAAAATGACATCTCTTGGCAGGGTTACGGCTGGTATTGCTCATGAAATTCGTAACCCTTTATCTGGTATTTATATCTATCTGAAAGCATTAAAAAAAATATATAAGAATATGGGGGATATTAAAAAGGTTCTTTCAATCATTGACAAGGTGGAATTGGCCTCCAATAAAATAGAATCAATCATCAAAAGAGTGATGGATTTTTCCAAGCCTGGCAAACCCCAGTTTGTCATGACCAATATTAATAAAAATATTGATGAGGTTTCAAAACTGACCTCGGTCTCATTAAGAAAAAAGGGAATCAAATTCATTAAGAATTTGGACCCTGATATTCCAGAGTGCTGGAATGAACCCCATCTGATTGAACAGGTAGTATTAAATCTAATTACCAATGCTGCTGAGGCCATGAAAGAGTATGAAAATGAAAAAACCATAGAACTGAAAACTTATAGGAAAAATGATTATATTGCCATTTCAATAAAAGATTCAGGCCCGGGTATACCCATGTCGAGCCAGACAAAGATATTTGACCCCTTTTATACCACCAAGGCGAACAGCTCAGGTATAGGGCTTAGCATCTGCCATAGAATCATAACAGATCATGGCGGTTCATTAAGGTTTAATTCCAGCTCCAAAAAAGGGGCCCGGTTTATTATTGAACTTCCCATGAAAAAATATGAGTCAATATCATGATACGGTACACTATCAGTGTTGTCGATGATGAAGAAACCATTCGTGACGGCCTTGAACTGATCCTGTCCGAAGAATATGACATCTTTAGTTTTGCTGATGCAGAATCATTTTTATCAGATCTGAAAAATAGTGTGCCGGACTTGGTTTTAATGGATATAGGCCTGCCTGCCATGAACGGGATTGACGCCTTGAATATCATAAAAAAGAAGATCCCTGATCTTCCGGTTATCATGATAACAGCTTTTGAAGATATCAATATGGTTATCCAGTCAATGAAAAAAGGAGCGTTTGATTTTATTCTCAAGCCCATGAATCCTGACATTCTTGAGATGACCATAAAAAAAGCCCTCTCTTCCATTGCATTGAGAAAAGAGGTTAAAATTCTTCAAAAAAAATATTTGAAAGATAATCAACCCTGCTTTATCGGGAAAAGCAAACATATTGAAGATGTCATGGATTTTATTAATATGGTTGCAAAAAGCCCGGACACGCCCATTATGATAATGGGTGAGACAGGAACAGGCAAGGAATTAATTGCAAAAGCTATCCATGCAAGAAGTCCAGTCTTTCAAGGCCCTTTTATCGCTGTGAATTGTTCGGCTTTTCCAGACGAATTAATAGAGAGTGAACTGTTCGGCTATGAGGAAGGAGCCTTTTCAGGTGCCAAAAAGCAAGGCAAAAAAGGGGTTATTGAAGAAGCGGATAATGGCACTCTCTTCCTTGATGAAGTGGCAGATTTAAGCCTGGCAGGCCAGGCAAAGCTATTAAGATTTCTTGAAAGTGGTGAATTCTATAAGGTTGGCGGAACCACACAATATAAAGTAAATGTACGCCTTGTTTCTGCAACCAATAAAAACCTTGAAGAATTAATTGATCAGGAACGTTTCAGAAAGGATCTGTTTTTTAGATTATGCGTTGTAAAGGCAAAAATCCCTTCTTTAAACGAGAGAAGGGACGATATTTTACCTTTAGCCAAATATTTTTTAGTTGAATTCAATAAAAAATTTAATAAAAATCTGATGCACATTTCCAAAGAAGCTAAAAACACGTTACTCACGCATGAATTTACCGGAAATGTCAGGGAATTGAAAAATATTATTGAAAGAGCCTGTCTTATTTCAGGAAATGATATCCTTGCCAAGAGTGATCTCGGGATTCACCAGACATCACATGATATTGAGGCCTCTAATTCGGACAGGTTAGAAGATCACTCTTTTTCTATACCGGATCAGGGAATTCACCTGAAAAAAATTCTGGAACATATTGAAAAAAAATATATGGGACATGCGTTGAGGCTTACAAAGGAAAATGAAAGCAAAGCTGCAAGGCTTCTTAATATGAACCATCACACATTTAGATATAAATGGAAAAAGCTTAATATCAAAAAATAATACCTGCTTAATTACCATTGCCATTATTCTTTATTCCATTTTAAAATTTTGTATTTGAAAACCCTTGTATGGCTGGTATGTTGATGATAAAAATTAACATAATTT
This sequence comes from Desulfobacteraceae bacterium, assembly GCA_024227235.1. Classification (GTDB taxonomy): domain Bacteria; phylum Desulfobacterota; class Desulfobacteria; order Desulfobacterales; family Desulfobacteraceae; genus Desulfobacula. The sequence continues at coordinate 11,536 of JAAEKY010000354.1, forward strand.
AATATAGGGAATACTTCTATGGCCGACGGGGAAAATATTCAAGATTTTCAAATGATATACGTGGCGTCCTGCGGAGAAGGTATCAATGCCTTCAACCTTGTTGAATCAACACTTGTACAATTTCCGGAAAGCGAGATTTCAGTTGTAAAAGTTCCCCATATCAGGACAGAAATTCAAGTGGATGAATTAATAGAAAAGGTCAAAGATATTGAAAGCCTGGTTGTGCATACTATTGTCAATCAGAAGTTGAGGCAGTATTTAACCCGAAAAGGCATTGATAATAACATTGTCACCATCGATCTGATGGGGCCGGTCATCTCAAAAATTCAAACCTTTTTAAACGCTGAGCCTTTAGAACAACCAGGGCTTTACAGGAGAATGCATAATATTGATTTAAAACAGGTATCTGCTATAGATTTTACACTGGCGCATGATGATGGATTGAGCCCTGACACCTTGTCTGAAGCTGAAATCATATTGGTTGGATTGTCACGGGCAGGGAAAACCCCTTTATCCATGTATATGGCAGTTTTGGGATGGAAAGTTGCCAATATTCCATATGTACCCGGTGTGGCTATGCCTGATTCAATGAAAAATGTGGACCGCAGGCGAATTTTTTCCCTGAATATCAATACCAAGCAGCTGTTGGCTCATAGAAAACTAAGACAGGAGAGCCTTGGTACCAGGGGGTTTTACTCATACTCATCCCGAACGGATATTGAAATGGAAATTCAATATGCTCAAAAATACTATGTGACCAATGGCTTTTCAATGATAGATGTCAGCAATAAACCCATTGAAACCAGTGCAGAAGAAATTATTGAAATGATTACCAGACGGTTTAAAACTGAAGCCCATAACTGATGAGTACTAATCATGATCATCTCTGATGCCCGCTTAAAATTTAACAAATAAATTCAAAAAATATTGACAGCAGCGTTCCGCAAGATGTAATAGTGTTTTATATTGTTCAGGCGCCAAATAAGGCCAAATAGAGAATCCGGTTAAAATCCGGAACGGACCCGCCGCTGTGTTTGGGGACGAAAGCTGCAATATGCCACTGTCAGTTTGAAAATTGACGGGAAGGCGCAGTGATTAGGATGACCCAAAAGTCAGAAGACCTGCCTGGATAAATTTGGTACCCTACGTGGAAATAGGGTTAAAAATATACCGTGGTAAAGAAAAGGGATACCCCGGATCGATTGAAATAATCGATTCGGGGTTTTGTTTTTGATCACCACAAAAAATCAGGAGGATTAAAAAATGCAACATCATCTACCAAAAATTTTCAAAACATCGTCAACCTATAAATATCCCGTATATATTTTAAAAGATGTGGGGTTATACAGGACAGCCTTTCATCCTAAAGGTTGGTCTGAATATCCAGACTATGCGTTTGGCAATGACGGGAAGCTCTATAGAACTGAATACCATGAATTGGGAGTCAATTTACTGCCGGATTATGAATTTCACAAGGATAAGAAAATTTACCGAACAGAAAATCACCCGTATGGAAATGAACTTAATCCTGAATATGAAATTAGGGATTAAATAATAAACA
>JAAEKY010000355.1 GCA_024227235.1 Desulfobacteraceae bacterium
GAAAACTTTTAATAAAATGTGGAAAAGCAGTTAAAACTTACATCTTGACGCTGACAGCAAGCAATGTTTTCCCATATGTTGACAGCTTAACACGTGTCAATTGACACTGTCAATACGGTTGACAATGTCAGTTTCTAGTTGACAACCGCAGCTTTTTGACAAAATGCGTATAAAATTTCACAGTGGGACATGAAATCTACGTCACCTCGGTCCACATAGCAGGGGGGTCGATCCCCGTAATTTCAAGAGCTTAACGCACCCCTATCCCTGGCAATCTGAGGCCCATTTATCCACACTACTCACCCAGAAATACTGTCACTGTCAACTAAATAGATACTGTGGAAAACCAGTGGTTACGGTCGCTTGTTCTTTCGCTTCTTTCAACGCTATTGCTTCTGTGTCTGGGCGGTCCCTTATCGGGTTTAGGTCTGTTTTTACGCGGGTGGTTGTTCCCCCTCTTCCCCTGTTCTTCTTCTTTAATTAAATAAAAAAAATATAAAAAAAGAAAGAAAGAAGAAGGATGACGCAGAGAGGAGCAATAAACGCAGGGTACCATAGAAGGAAAATACCCCCCTAAATTACAGTAACACTAGCGTTGAAAGAAGCTAAAGATTAAGTGCTTGAAATGGTTGGCTTCCCATTGAAATTGTTTAGTTGACACCTGTTAAGTAGTCTCGTTGTCTTACAAATGTGGAAAACTTTACATTATATATTGATTCTTTTTATTAGTGTGCTAATTGTTGCCAGGAAACTTTTAACAAGGGGCTTATAAATGATTTTAATAGGACAAGCGGTGGTTGTGATCTTGATAGCTGATTACATACTTTCCAAGGCCATAAAAAAAAATGATGATGATTAACTTTTTTTCTTGACGTGATAATGTTACAAGGTTACAAAGTTATTAGGTGATAACAATTTAACAGGGGATATTTCAATGGCAAAAATTCAGACCGATATCATAATTACTTCAGGTGATCTCAAGGTCACTATATATGATGATTTTATTCATCTTACTGGATTCCATGTACTTAAAAAAGATCATCAGGAAGTGATGGGCGCCCTAATGGATTTAAAAGAGGTTATTAGTACTCTAGAAAGTCATTTAGAGGCAAGTCACAGGGTAAGAAAATGATTACTTTAATTATATGGGGCGTAGTTGCTTTGTTTGTTTATAAAGTTTGGTTGGCCATAGAATTAACATGGGGTCGATTATGATGAGCGTATTAGAAATATATCTTATTTTATTAGTAATTTTTATAATAGTTAGCACTTATTTTATATAGTTATCCTTTTCATTTCAACCTGGTAAAGGTGTAGTTACCTTAATAGTGGTTTGGCTGGGTTTTAATGAGATTGTTATGTAATAGGTCAGTGGGTTTTTTTGATTCACCTTGAAATGTCACTCACTGGCCGTCTATATGGGGGAGAATATGAAAAGCGAACAATGGGTAATACTAATACTTAGCTTAATAATTGCTTCTTTAGGTTTTTACTTAATACATGATTGGGCAACTAATATAGGAATATTCTGTTTAATATTTGCCAACAATTTAAGCCAGACTTTAGTAAAGGATAGAAATGAATAAACAATTAAAAGAATACTTAAAAAAAAGAAACGGTGGCCGTGACGTGCAGTATAGTGAGAACACAAAAGCCTTACTACAAGCGGTTTTTGACCTAGGTTTTAATAGTAAGCCTGTAAAGTTTAACCCACCACAAATAGGATGCCACGAGCATGTAGAAACGTTTCAAGATAACGAAACAATATTTACTCAATTAATGAATATTAATAAAGAAGGTAATCTAACAAAGGGGATTTAATTATGTATGGGTTTATTATTATAGTACTTGGTTTATTATTGGGTGGATTTATTTCTTACCAGATAGATAAAAACTTTGTAGAGAAACCTGAAATAAGAGCTAAAAGATCTAGGGATATGGCTATAGAGAAAGCGAAGGAAAGAATTTTAATAGAAGAGTTAGCTAGGGAAAGAATTAGACAGGAAAAAATTAAAGAGCAAGGAGAATAAAATGCACAAAAAAAGAAAAAAATCATCACGTTGGTACATGGCCAACAAAAAAGATTGGAGTAAAAGCCATGTTGTTATGGGTAGATCAGAAGGTCACTGTCTGATGAAAGTGGTTTACCCAAAATTAATACGTCAATTAAAATATATGGAAGAACACTGGAAATAGTTATGGTTGATATAAGTTTAAAGGAAAAACTAGAGCATATGACTTTCAACTATTTAATGCATCCAAATCCTATAGTTGATTTCAAAACAGCATTTATTAAGTTCTGTCTTGATAATGAAGTGGAAAGTTTAGACCGTAATAAGTTTAAAAAAATAGCTATGGGGGTGATTAATGAGTTTAAAAAGAATACCGGGAGGTTGGGTTGATGAAAATAAAAAGACCAGGTCAAAATGCTTTACACATACTGGAAAAATTAAAATTAATTACCGACAATTATGGTGGTGAACATAAGGAAGCTCATGTTGCTGTCTTTAAAATGGATGAAACGATAAAAGATCTAAGTAAAGAAAATGAAGAGTTGGAACAAATCAATCAAAACAATTTAGAATTGTTTAAAATAAAGGACAATATAATTCGTGGGTTAAGAAGAAATAGTGAAAAACTAAGAGAGTGTGTTGAGTTTTACGCTGATAAGGACAATTGGGGTTCAGATAGTAAAAGCCTTCATGATGGTTTTAGTTGTTTTGATATTATTCTTTATGATTTCTCTCAATCAGATACTGAATTAATGAGAAAATATGGCGGCAAATTAGCTAGACAAACTTTAAAAGAATTGGAGAAAAAATGATAGTTGCATATTTTAAGCACAGAGATGGTTCAGTAGTAACTTGTGAGTTTCAATCACATCAGTATGATATTCTAGAAAAGAATCACGAATATGAGTTTATCTGCACAAGGAAATTGTAATGACAGTAGCAATCGTAATTTTAATTGGCCTAGCAATTTTTTGGTCTTTTGCTTCTAAAGACTTTGCTATTTACATGACAGCATTTGCGTTTTGTTTTGCGATAGCTGAAGGTATAAGCATATGGATAAGTGGCAAGACGATCACTAGAAAGTTTTATGAATGGAGTGACACCGTTCCTAAATGGCGTATATGGCTTGTATCAGTCACTATTACGTTGATAGCTATTTATTTTACACTACACTTAGCTATAGGAATATAGGGGGGATATTGAAATTAAAAAACAATGGAAATAAAGAAGATGTTTATAAAATGGCTGCTGATACAATGGTTTCTTCTGTTGAAATGTACTGGGAGAGCTATAGAAAGCCAGTAAAAGCTTTTATAGTCGGTAGGAAGATAGCAAGGTGGCTCAATAAGATAGGTATGAATACAGATCAGTTAGCAAACAAACTTTTTAAAGATGAAAAAATATATCCACTAGCAACAGAGGAGCTAACAGTTTACCTTGTTCCTTATAGCGTTTGGATAGAACTAGATTCAACAGAAAAATTTAAAATAATGGAAAGCTTAAAAAACTTTAAACCTAGTAAAAGTAAATTAGATAATCAGGAAGTTTTTGAAGATAATTATTTTAAAAGGAAAAAAGATGCAAAAAAGAATGAAGGTCAAAGAAGCTAGACTTTTAACAAGAGGCTTGAAGAAAATTTTAAAGTTCGTTAACTCCCGTTATAACCTAGAAACGGAAACGGACTTAAGGCATGTAGAACATTTTGTCCAACAGGCAATTTACTATATGACTGATTTTACGGAGGAATTAAGGCATGATGAAAGACTTGCACAGGGTGGCGCTAATAAGCTTTCTGGCGATAATGATTCAAATTATGTTATGTCTTTCGGTGGTAGTGATGATGGAATCAATATCGATGGGAGCTGCAGTAATAATAAACAGAATAACTAAAATTTATAAGGAGAATAGTTAATGTTAGAAAAAATCATTGAAAAAGAAATTACACGACTTTTAACAGGTGAAAAAAAAGAAAACCTACAGTTAGAAAATCAAGGTAAAAAAATATTAATCCTTCAAAGGGGATGGATAGTTGTAGGTGATGTAAAAAAAGAAGGGAATTATTTTTATTCTGAAAACACTAATGTGATAAGGTCGTGGGGAACAACAAAAGGTATTGGAGAAATAGCTCTTAATGGGCCTACTTCTAATACAAAACTAGACCCATGTGGTGATTTAAGTGTACACGAATTGGCAGTGGTTGGAATAATTAATTGTGTGAGTGAGAAATGGAACAAGTAAGAGAGTTTGAAGATGCTCATCACTCAAAAGAGCTAGGCGACGGCAACGGCTACGGCTACGGCTACGGCTACGGCAACGGCTACGGCTACGGCAACGGCAACGGCTACGGCAACAGCAACGGCGACGGCTACGGCAACGGCAACGGCTACGGCTACGGCGACGGCAACGGCTACGGCGACGGCTACGGCAACGGCGACGGCAACGGCTACGGCAACGGCGACGGCTACGGCTACGGCTGGTAAAAAGGAGTAAAAAATGAACGATATTTTAAATTTCAAAAACAAAGCACAAAGTGAAGGTGAGATTCTTGATAATCTTAAGAATAATCCTAAAGTAAACATTAAGGTGCAAACACAAAACTATGATACAAAAAGAGATCATGAAGCAAAGCTAATGATTGCTGATTCCGGGAAAGCAATGTCAGAGCATGGTTTTACCCACACGGGTAGTTTGGTAGTTCATATTTATGAATCTGAAAAACCTAATGATACCGTCATGGGCAGAAAGCACGAGACTATGTATAAAACAATGTGCTTGTTTGATGACAAATCCAGATGGGCAATGGTTAAAGGTGCTGTTCAACAATTAGAAAGAAAAATCTATGCAGCATTTAGCAAGAAGCATCCTTGGGATCAGCTTCAAAGGAGGTAGCATGGGACTCGATGTTTATAGTAGAGATTACGACGATTGGAAACTTTCTACGCCACTACATTATGATGAAGAAGATGTTGAAGAAATTTATTCCTGTAAAGGTTGTAAATATCACGGTCGTAATGGTGGTCACTGTTCAGGGACTAGAGTATGTGTAGAATACGAGGAGTTTGATGCTTATGAGTAAAACTATAAGAGTAAGCGATAAAGTTTACGAGAAGCTAACAAGTAAATGCAATTATGGTGATAGCATTAATGTTGTTTTAGAAAGAATATTAAAAATAAAAAAGGGGAAAGGAAGTGGCAACTTGGGTAAAAGTAAAAGCGATCAGCAAAAGATATAACGAAAAAGATTATAAACACACTGAAACACACTATATATTTAACCTTGATATGATACAAGATATAAATGTTTTCAAAGCAAAAAACGGTCAAAACATAGCTAACATTTCTTCAAGTCAAGGTGAGGACGATGCATACATATGTTGTTTTAAAGAAGATCTTGAAAGGGCCTTAAGCTACGCTGCTGACAATACTTTATTAAAAGCAAAGCTCGAAACAATTGTCTTCAAAAATAAAGAGAGTGAATAATGGGAGCTATAGATCTTCATAAACTACATGAAGAAGGAAAGTTACTTGGAGTGTTTGACCTTACTCAAGATGAATACAGAAGCGCTCCAGGTATATCTAGAAGTGATTTAATGTATATGGATAAAACTCCAGCGCATTTTAAATACTACAAAGATAATCCAGAACCACCAACTGAAAACATGGTTAAAGGAACTGCTGTTCATACCCTTATACTGGAACCTCACACGTTCCTAGATGATTTCAGAGTAATGCCTAAGAAGTTTAAAACTAAAAGTGGTAATAAATATAAGGCTTGGTTTAAATCCAAAAATTTACCTAAGGAAAACATCTTAAACTTAAATACTTGGAAACAAATAAGAGGTATGAGAGATGCTCTTAATAGCAGTAAAAGGGCAAGTCTTTACTTGAGTGGTTATCATGAAAAAAGTTTCTTTTGGATAGACCCCGAAACCGGTATTCTTTGCAAGTGTAGGCCTGATTCAATTCACCTCAAAACAGGTATTATTTCAGACCTAAAGACTTGTGATAATGCTAGTCCAGAGGAGTTTATTAAGAAGTGTTATAATATGGCCTATCATGTTCAAAATGCTTTCTACGTTGACGGGGTTATTGAAGCTGTTAGGCAAGGCGGCAATAATGGGTTTGATTTTAAGGAACCAGATTCATTCATGTTTGTAGCGGTCGAAAAAGAAGCTCCATACTTAATGGGTTTCTACGACCTACCACCAGCGTTCGTAGATGAAGGTAGAAGGTTATATAAACTTTACTTAAAGAGATATAAAGAGGCTGTCGAAAAGGATGATTGGTCAGGATACTCAAATAAGATAATTAGACTACAGGAAAAAAGTTGGATGTATAAGAGGGTTTCATAATAACATTAAGGAGGTAGAAAAATGTCAGTAACAAAATGTGACTACTGTAGAATAGTCGTAGATACGGAAAAAGATAAAGATCACTTCACTCATAATGGTGAATGTGTTTGCAGAATAGAGGAGGAGGACAAGAAATGAGCAACGATAAAAATAAAGCACTGACCTTAAAGGTAGATGAAAAAGGTTTTGCTGTAACCACCACAATAGAGGAACAACTTTCACACGCAAGCCTTTTAATCGCTTCAGGTATGTTACCAAACGCTTATAAATCACAGGCCCAAGTAGTAACAGCATTAGCTTATGCTTCAGAGCTTGGATTACCTAGAGGAATTGTTTCCTTAAGGCAGATTGCTGTAATTAATGGAACACCTTCAATCTACGGTGATTTACCATTAAGTATTGTTTATAACTCTGGAAAACTTAAAGCTATTGAAGAATTTGTTTTTGACAAAGACTTTAAAGAAATTTGTTTTGAGAATAAAAACTTAAGTGCTGAAGTTTATGGAGCTTGTTGTAGAGTTATGAGAGAGGGTGATTCAAAATATCACGAATCTTATTTTACGGCTGATGATGCCAGAAAAGCTAATCTGGCTGGCAACGTATGGTCTAAATACAAAAGAGATATGCTTAAATACAGAGCAAGATCAAGAGCTTTGAAAGATAGATTCCCAGACATTCTAAACGGTATCGCAATTGCTGAATTTGACTACGGAGTAATACCTAATCAAAACTCATCAGCAATGACAGTTGATCTTGATGCTCCAGCAGAATCAAGTTTAAATGATAGATTTTCAGAATCTGATATCCAAGAAGGTGCACCAGTTCAAATTCCTGAAGATTTAACTGAAGGTGAGATACCAGTTGATGTTGAGACTCCAGTAAAAGAGATTATTGAAGAAGCTGTAATAGTTGAACCTGAAGAAGAAGTCTTGACCGAAGTTGAAAAAATGATGCAAGAAGAATCTAATGAAACGGCTAAAAGAAATAAAAGCAATGTTGATTGGGATAAGGTTAGCCCAGAACTAAAAGAAGAAATTCAAAAAGAAAAAGAAAGTGTCTTAGGAAAAGAAGCTGCCAAAGATGTTCCATGGGACTCTCCCGCTCCTGGTGACTACATCATACCTGAAGGATCTTATGAAGGTAAAAAACTAAAAGATATTAAAAATAAAGATCTTGAAGTTTATCATGCTAAAATAAGAGAACACATTTCTAAAAATCCAAATGCTCAAAAGGCCAGAGAAGTTTACAAAGCAATAGCTGCATATTGGGCAACGAAAGGAAAATAATGAAAATTGAATTTCTAATCAAAGATCAAAAAATATGTTCTCTTAATAGTGCATACGTAACCAAAGATAGAACTAAGTCAGTTGAAACAAGAAATTGGCTTTATAATCTAAGGAGACAAATTTACCAAAAAAAAGAACAGGTTGATTTGATTAAAAATAACTTTGACAGAAAAGATCATTTTTTAGTTATTGAATATACATGGTTTATTCCAAGGAAGGAATTTTTCACAAAAAAAGGATATGTCAATACAAGAAGTGGCGATTGGTCTAATTTCGCTAAGTTACCAGATGATGAAATATTTGATCGTATTTTAGGGATAGATGATGGCACTGTCTGCAAGGGCAGTGTCTTAAAATTACCATGGAACGGCGATAAGCATCACATTAAAATAACGATATGGATGCTTGATTTGATTCATTTGGAAAAGAGAAGTAACATAGAGTTACCAGAATGTTTAAGAGCATAAGCAAGGTTTAAATGCAAAAGAGAAATTTCAAAGATTTTATAGAAGCTTATTTAGAGTATTCAAGTGGCCACGAAGCTACTAGAAAAATACATCTATGGACAATCCTTTCAGTTTTGGCTGGGGCTATGGAAAGAAAGGTTTGGATGGATAGGGTTTATTACACACTATTCCCTAATCTATATGTATTCATAATTGGGAAATCTGGGTTGATAAAAAAATCAACGTCAACTTCAATCGGTATGGATTTACTGAGGGAGTTGCCGGATATGAAGTTTATGTCAGAAAGACTTACTGCTGCTTCACTTATCGATCAAATGCATAGGGCTAAAAAGAATTTTGATTGGAAAGAAGAAGTAGTAAGTCAATCTCCACTTTATGCATATGCCAGTGAGTTACTGGTTTTAATGAACGAAGTTTATGGACAAACTACGGAGCTCTTAACCACATTCTACGACTGTCAACCAAATGATTCTACTAAACCATGGGTATATAAAGCCAGACACCAAGAAGCTGTTAAAATTCATGGCCCATGTCTAAATATACTTGGATGCTCAACAGAATCCTGGCTTAGGAAATGTATCCCTGTAAGTGAGATGGAAGGTGGATTTACTGCCAGGGCAGTATTTGTAGTAGAAAGTGATGGGCCAGATGAATTTATAGCATGGCCTAAGAAAGATAGCAAAAGAGCAGCAATGAAAGGTGCTTTGATTGATGACTTAATGCACATCTATGAGATGACTGGAGAAGTCCAAGTTACTCAACCAATGAAGAAAGAATTTTCAGAATGGTATAATTACCATATGAAGCACATAGTTAAACCTAACAAAGATCCAAGATTTACTGGATATTTGGCAAGAAAAGGTGATTTACTACTAAAATTAAGCATGATTCGTTCGGTTACCCTAAGAGATGACCTAATTGTAACACCAGCCCACTTTAATTGGGCAGGAGAGGTCTTGAATGAGGCAGAGGCTGGTATGTTTAAGGCTTTTAAAAAAGAAGGCAATATAACGGAAATGAGGCCTCCTGTAGGTAAGCCTATAGTTTCCACTTTTGAAGTACAGGATTACATCAGAGTTAAAGAACCTGTAAGTAGACAGGATTTAGCTGATTATTTTGTTATTGAAAGAAATGACCAGGCCTTATCTATTGCCTTGGCTGATTTGGTGAGTATGAACTATATCAGCGTTAGGGACGATGAGAGTGAGCAGGTTTTTGTTTATAAGGGGCCAACTACCGTTAAAAAAGCTACTGATCCCGACTCTCTTCCGTAGATACTAAATATTCTAAATATTTCTTTTTTTCTTCCTTAAGTCTTTTCTTTTCAGCTTTATATTTATCTCTGGCAACAGAAATATTTCTACGAGTTTCTTTATCAGCAGCTATCCATTTCTGAAAATCTTCTTCACTCATTTTCTTACCGTACCATAATTCAAGGCCCAATTTAATTAAACCTGGTAAAATTGCTCCAATTGCTTGCCACATATTAATCCCTCACTATGCTGTCTTCATGACCTAATAAATACATACTATGCATTTCCTCACTGGCCATTGAAACAAATGTATATTTACAAATTCTATTAGGCATATCAAATTCAAAAACTTCGCCAACTTTATCACCTTTATTAGATTTTAAATCAGGGCATGGTGTTTTGCGACCATGGGGCCCTGGTGATGGATTACTTATCATTACATCTTCCTTAAAAGTTATCTTTTGCTTAAGTCCTTCTCTAGTTCCACAGGCAGACACACCTTTAAATATTTTAACTTTACCGTTGCAATGAAATAGAGACTCAATTGTATACATCGGATGTTCAAAAGCTATAAATGCCCAACCATGCTTTTTCTTCTTATTGTAAACAGATATATAAAGCGGAGCATCACCTTCTTTCTCTAGAGTTGGCTTATATTTTAAGGTTGTTCTACTTTGAAAAAACATTCCACCAGGATTTGAGCTATCTTCTTCACGATGAAAAGTATTAACACTGAAATAATCCATGTCACCATGAGCTTTAAGTTTTATTTTATATTCTTCTGCGTAAGGTAATACAGCTATACCGTAATATTTGTCGCCTTTATACTCTATGCGAATATCTCTCTTATAAAAAATTAATGGATCTAGTTTCTGGACAGTAGTTGTACAGGATCCAGCCAAAACAATTAGAAGAATAAATGGTAGGAAAATTAACAGTTTCATAATATAACCCTTTGCTCTTTCAGATAAAAAAGGGGCCCACTCTGTGACCCCTATTAATGATACTGCTAACAGTATCCAAAATCTTCTTAATTTATAAAATGGTTTAGCTGGCAGGTTGCTCAACTTCATCATCCTTTAGAAATTCTTCAAGTCCTTCAGATATAGGAACGATAAAACCTCTAGTAGCTGCAACAGCATTAGCTTTGATATCACCTTTAACATTCTTAGCTTCAGCGATAACATCAGTTAAGGCCTGGTAAGATCCCATCAAAACTGTAGGGATATCTGTACCAGGTTGCCATCCGTCGTCAAGAGCATTTTCAGTTGCTTTCATAACAGCTGCTATACCCATACCGATTTTTGTACAAGCTCTAGTTCCTGTTGTTTTAATTTCTACTAGTTCTACTGGTGTTTTTACTTCAGTCATTTCTTTCTCCTTATTAATTCATTTGCCTTCTGAGATGCTTAACATCTTCAGTATAAAGATACATAATAACCGAATCCATCTTTTTATTCAAGCTGTCAACTTTTCCAGATATTTCTTGGTAATGATTTTTTTCACGCTCTTCAATCTTCTCAACCTTAACATGAGAATTAACTGCACTAGCAATAGCTAAAACAATTAAACTACAAGCTATTGTAATCATTGCTTTGTTCATATTTTTTCCAATGCTTTCTTCTTTCTCTTGATACAATCCATCGCACCTTTGTAAAGCTTTTTATCTTGTTTAATCTCGGCTGCTCTAACCAAAGCATCAGCAGCACTTTCGTACTTCCATTTCATATCATCATTAACAGAAGATTCTACTGGGCCACCAACAATTTTCACCTTTTGTATTTTAGGTTTCTTTGGTGATTTCTTTTTTGTCATTTTCTTTTTATAGGCCATGTTCTACTCCTCGTAATTTTTAATCTTTGAGAATCCTGATTTAATCTTTTCAGCAACACCCTTCTCAGCCTCCATTCTTCTAATTTGAAGCATTTCTCTGGCCTTTTCTTTAGTTCTTTTTTCCATACCCTTTCTAAGTACTTTACGACCTTTTACAGGGCCTTCAGTAGTAGCTTCACCAGTTTTAGGAGCATAATAAGTCACCTTGCCAGGCTTCTTTTCTTTTCCATAAACTTTCATGGTGGTTGGAGTCATATCATCTTTTTTACCAACTTTTTTAGCAATTTTCTCAATAGTTTTCTTAGCTTCTTCTATTGATTTTTTACCTTTCTTAGTTAGTTTACCTTTACCTCTTTTTTTTCCGTATCCCATTCCTTTTGGCATAAACCCTCCTATAACCTTCTGAGATTTTTTATATCTCTTGGAATTTGCATATGGAAGTGAGCAGGCCCAAAGCTTCCATCTTTGTTTTTAAATTTATGATGTATCAAAACCTTATATCCGTCAGTTCTTTTATACTTGCTATTTATATATTTTAAGATAAAATCAACTTGTTCCTGGGAGTATAAATGAGAGCCAATATATTCGTCCCTGAAATCACTGGCCCTCTCGTCTTTATGCACACCTGAATCTCCTGGGTGCTTACCATAAATCCTCACGCATACGGCTTTCACTCCAAGTATGTGTGATATTTCAAAAAAATCATCTATTATAATCTGTAGCATCATAGGACATGAATTATATTCAAAAACTAATTCAGGCTTTTTGAAGTTTTTTTCAGATACAACCATCATAACCCAAGTTCCTTGATAAGCTCTTCATCAGTAGGCTCACCTGCTGTTAAACTTCCCTCTGGTGTCTCAGTAATGCGTCCTTTAACATCCTCATAAAGTCCCCTTAACTCGCCAGCTACTGGTTGTAATGTACCATCTGGTAAAGTCATTAGAAGCATTTTTCTAACTGCTGGAGTTGAAACATATATAGTTCTATTTCCAACCTTGGCCTTTGTTGAATTAGCTAATATATTTTTAAATATTTCCCTGGTCTTCATCCAAGCTCTTTTTTCAGTTCTATTCTGAGCTTCTTGAGCAAGCTTTAAAAATCCATCATCTAATAAGTAATCAGCTGCGGTTGCATTTGGCTTAACTAATTGCCAAGCAGCTTTTGCTCTAGTTCCAGGAAGTTGTGCAATACCTGCCATTGGAGCTACGATAGTTTTGTATAGTGATTGTAGAACACCTTGTGCTTTAGCATCTTTAACAAGGTCAGCAGTTTCAATCTTTGAATAATCAACAGCTTGCTTCCTAAGTTTATTAAAGTGTTCATCAGTTATAAGAACTTTTCTAGTTTTATCACCAAGCCTCTTTATACTACTTAAAAATTTATCGGCATTAAAAATACCAGTAGTTTGAGATGTATTCTTTTCGATTAAATCATTCATCCAACCTGATACGAACTGATTCCATTCGTCAGAACCTTCACCCAGTAAACCTTTTAAATTCATTAGCGTTTCAGAGTTTTGAGGTTTTATTACAGCATCAATTATTTTTTCAGAATCTTTATTGGACCTAAATAGATTTCTAAACTCTCTAGTCATATCAATTTCATCAGAAAACTTGTTATAAGTATCTGAGATAAAACCTTCGTATTCAGTTCCTTTAAGAACTTGATTTAGCATTTCATTTCTATCTGAAGATGCTGCTTTACTTAGATCTTTATAAACCTTTCCAATTTTTGGCTGCTTATTAGCAAATCTTTGAAAAGCTGTATCACCAAGCTGTTTTGTTTTATCAAACATTCTTTTAGCTGATAGACCACCAGTTACTTGGCCATCTTTTATCATCAAAGTATCGAGTACTTCGTTATATCTTTTAATTACGTCAGCAAGAACACCTTCTCCACCCTCTGCACCAAAGGCATAAACTTGCTCAGTTGGCATTGTGGCCTTAAAAGATACTGGATCTACTTGAACTCCATAATCTTTAAACATTTTAGTTGATTGCTTTAAGAAATTCCTTGGAACAAATCTTTGATTTCCAGCTGCTTCAATAGTTTCGTTTCTTAATAGACCAATAGATTTTTCTAACTTTTCATATGAGTGATCAACAGCACCAAATATCTTTTGCTTAATAGATTCAGGATCCACCCTTGCTCCAATCTCATCAGCAACATCTTTAATTGTTTTTTGGATAGCTGCCAATCTTTCTATTCTCCTGGCCGGCATACTTTTAGCAGCTTCTTTGATAGCTCCTTTCGCAGTTGTAAAACCTTTTCTGACTAAAGCACCTGCTCCAAGAAAAGCTAGATTTAAACCACTCGTTTCTATAATAAGATCCATTTCATCCTGGATGCTCATTTGTTTACCACCAAGTTTCTCTACAGCTTTACCTCTAGCTTTAACACCAGCACCGGCTCCAGTAGCAGCACCAGCTGCATAAGCAGGGATAGTTCCAACAGGGCTTGCTACAAAAGTTCCACCAGCTGTAATACCTAGTTCAATGGCCGTACTCAAAACAGCCTCCGCTATATCTCCCCCCCAGTCAGCTATATCCATTCCAAATTCTCTTACTCCACCTTCACCTTTAGGTAAATCAACAGGCCTTCCATCCATTAGGACTTCACCTTTTTTTACAGTGATTTTACTATCGGGGAATTTATCTCTTAATATTGAAGCTCTTTCTTTTGGTGTTCTACCTACTGAAGAGGCCAATCTAGATTCTAACTCTTTCCAGAAACCCATCTCTGCTAGCCTTGATGTAATGGCATCAGTAGCTTGCTTCCTGGGATCAGCTGATAAACCTAACTCTTCTATTAATTCCTCATCAGTTAGTTCTCCAGCAATATCTCTTGCAGGAACTGTTTCTATCTCAGGCTCAACATACTGACCTTGCTCTGCCACCATTGATGGTTGAGAGGTTTCAGTTACTTCTTGGGTCATAAAATCTTGTTCGAGTTCAGCACCAGGAACAGGACTTTGAATCATACTTGGTTGTGGTTGTGGTTGCTGTACTCTTATTCCCATCTATTACCTCTCTAATCTTTTTCTAACCGATTCTTGTTCATTATCAGTTAACTTTCTTCCAAGCTTCTTCTGAAGTGAATCTATTTTCTTCTGAACCCTTGGAGAAAATTTAGCTATCTTTGCTCTAGGTCTTACTTTTTGAACTCCACTAAATACCTGTCTTTCACCAATACCCATCTCTTTCATAAAAGGTCTATATCTTTTCTTAACTTGATCAACATCTCTTAAAGCATCTTTTCCAAGAGCCTCAACAACCATCTCCATCTCCTCTAGTTGTGGAGTTGTTAAAGTTGTACCATCGATAAGATTTTTAACGTGACCAATAGACCTATCAACAATACCTTTGTTTCTTGATTCTATTCTTTTAACTTCACCTTCTCTTGCAGCAGTTTCTGGGTCTTGAAGTTTTGCTATAATAACACCCAAAAAGTCCATAGTTGGGCCACCCAACTTCTTGCCTTTTTTATTAGCTATCTTTATTTTATCAGCAAGAGTGTTGAACTGATTAACTCTTGTTACTACACCCTCAGATTCTTTAATATCTTTCTTGAATTCCTTTTGTAGATTAAAAGCTGTCCTTCTTCTTTCTTTTGAAAAAGCAACACTTTCTTTTCTTCTTGCTTCTCTGGTTTTAAATCCTAACTTAGTAAGCATCATATCCATTTTTCTTTCACCGGATGCTGCTGTAGATGCTAGCTCAACAAACTTATCAGAACCAAGTTGGTCTAAAACAAACTGAGCTTGATCTGCCTGCTCTGGAGTATTTATACCAGTGTTTATAACATGAAGGCCTTGATACATTTTAGTAGCAAATTCTGGATCATCTTCCATCAAAGCTGCTTTAGTCTCATCAGATAAAGTAACTCCAATCATTTGAGCTTGCCTTTCAATTGACTTCATTGAAGCAGTTTTAAACTTCTTTGGTTTACCCTGCAACTTAAGCAAGTCAGAAGTGACCTTATCCATCATTTTGATAGTGTTAGCCTTCCTTTGTTGCTCCATTCGTACCATATTCGCATTGTGCTGTTCTTTTTGCATCATTAACGAAGACATTCTAGTACCATAGTCCATTGCTGTTCCTACGGTGTCTGCCATTTTAACTTGTGGAAATTGAAATCCCATTACCATAAAAACTCCTTACATTATTGTTGTTGGTGCTGCCGCCTGACCTGCTTGTTGCCCTGCTGCTGCTCCACCTGGACCACCAAACATTCCACCCAGAATAGTCCCACCAATACCAAGAACTTGCCCAATCTGTTGAGCCTTAACTTGCTGTTTGTATAATTCTTCAATCTCACCACCGCCAGCTGTTTTTACAACATCTGCAAAACTAACTGGTGTTCCAGTGATGGCTGAAATTTCTCTACCAGCAATATTTTGTCTAGCGGCTGTTTCTTGACCAGCTAATCCACCAAGAACATTTGCCATTGATGCTATTTCCTGACTCATGTCTGGCCTTACTGCCGCAGCTGTACCAAGTAAGGTTCCTACTGCTTGCTGTTGAGCGCTTGA
>JAAEKY010000356.1 GCA_024227235.1 Desulfobacteraceae bacterium
GGTGCCTGCATATTTTCACAAAAATTTTTTCCAGTGCTATACTAAACTCATCACTGACAGGTATACACCTTTTGTTTTAGAGCCTGAAAATGGAAAAGTCCTTCCAAAAGCTGATTTGCCAAAAAAAAGTGCATTTATATTTGGACATGAAGAATATGGTATCAGCTTTGAACCTGATTTGTTTCCGGAAGTTCAGAGGATGAGCATCCCCCAGTTTGGAAAGACCCAGAGTCTGAACGTAAGCATTGCTGCATCCATAATCATGTATGAGTATGCCTGCCAGCATGCAAAATCTTAACGCTTAGACCGGTGAACCATTCCTTCGGGTGTTCAAAACGGTTAACTTTTGATATGTGGTTCGTTCCTCACACAATCTATCCTTATTCGTTAGTGGCGCCTTCGGCGGTGCAACCAATCGATGGCCTGCATCTCGCCGTTAATACCGCCGAAGGCGGCATTAACGGCGAGATAAGCAGCGCAGGTTTTTGCGGCCGCTTAATTTTTTTGTTAGCGTTTTATTAAAGTGTTTATTGTTTCTCTTAAAAAGCTGTATAGTTATTTTCATGAATGAACTTTAAATAAATAGTAACAAGCTTACTGCCATAACTAA
>JAAEKY010000357.1 GCA_024227235.1 Desulfobacteraceae bacterium
CGTTGTCATAACAAAAATAGCGTTGGCTCCTTTTTCCTCAAACTGTCTGGCATATGCTACTGCCTGTTCCGGCAAAAGTTCTATTTCTTCCTTAAAAACATTATTGACGTGTGCAAAAGAACAAAAAAGACAATTGCAAGGGCATAACGCCAGGTTGAGTGCAAATTGTGCATGTATCTCTGCATACCCCTGGGACACTTGTTTTGAAATATGATTGGCCCCCGCCATGACTGAATATGCATCCGGCGAGTCGGGTGGAGCACTGAGCAGGTGCACCAGCTCAGGTTGTGATAAGGATTCTCCTGCAGATGACTTTTTGATGATGTCCTGTGTGTTCATTTTTCTGCCCGCCTTTTTGCATTTATTATCTGTCTAAAAATTTTTTTTAGACAGATTGGGTGTGATAATTGGGTGAAGCCTGTTTTCTTTATACCGGGCAATAATTTTCTTTACAGTCATTTCCGTTTCCACCTTAAAAATATCAATATAGTGATTTTTTAACATATGAAATGAAATCTCACCAATACTGGGCACAAACAAAAGATGAATGTTATGGTGAACAATTGATTTTACAACATTGAGACCGATATGCCCTTTTCCATCCAAAAAATCATTGTCAATGAAAGAATCGATATCGATCCTGTCATCACTTAATTTCACGATCATGAAATAAGGTGCCCGGCCAAAATTACTATGCAATCTGGATTCAAGGCCTTTTTTTTTCTGAACCGGAATGACAGCGGTTTTAACCTTCTCTTGTTCTGGTTCAACATGAATAAAAACAGAAGCAATATTTTTAAATTCTGTCAATAACATATTTTCAGCGATATCTGCCAGGTCATGAGATTTATATAATGCCAAGGACGGCCCTGTTTTGATGATGCAGTTGACGATTTTAAACGGACCTGACTGTCTTATTTTTACCCCGGTAACATCCTTAACCCCGGGTATCTGGTTTAATTTTTCTTCAATTTCTATTTTTAAATCCATATCCATATTGGCATCCATAAGGATCATGATTGATTTCCAGACCGTTTCAACCCCAAGTTTCAGGATTAATCCGGCAATCAAAAGGATGACGCCACCTTCGATATAGGGAATCTGTCCATATACGCAAACAATGCCGATTAAAACAAACGATGAGGTAAATATATCAAAAAAGGCTTCTTTAGCAGTGGCCAGAAGGGCCTGGGAGCCGATCGCCTTCCCAATTGCCCGCTGCTTAACAGCCAAAGTCCATGCCAGGGCACAGGAAATAATTGAAGCGCCAATCGGAAATATGGGAAAATCCTTTTGGGAATTCATCCAGAATAATTTTTGCCATCCATCCCGGAACATATCAATTCCAATAAATGCAATCAGCATACCGATCAAGAGGCAGGCAAGGGTTTCCGCCTTGTAAAGGCCGTATGGAAATTTGCTGGATGTCTTTGTTGAGGCAAGTTTAAGACCAACAAGAGAAGAAAGATTAATTAAAATATCCGCACCACTATGCCATGCATCTGCAACTAACAGCACAGAGTCATACTGATAGCCGACAAAGGCTTTCAGCAATGCCAAAGCAAGAATTAACAAGGTAGATATAAACGCAATCCGCTGCCCTTTCTCCAACTGCTTTCTTTTTTCAATAATTTTTATACTTTCCATTTTTTCAAATTATCTTTAATCTATTCATTACCTTACAGGCAGTTTGCATTATTTTTCACCGTTATAAAAGGTGTTCCTGCCTTGTTTCCCGGAGGCTGCAACGGAGTAGCTTCTATTTTTCAATCATATGCCAATCGAGTTTTTTCATCAGTTAAAACGTGCTGAATTCTTTCTTGCCACGTATCAGTCTGCCATGTGCCTAAATTTTGGTGAACCGCAAAATAATTTTGAGGAATTGGATGGGTGCCGATAACGACGTTTAAATTATATTTGCCGGGAATGAATTCGCAAAAAAATCTTAACCGGGGACAGGGTGGATAACCAACGACTAAACCTGTCGCCAGATGAACAATCTGTGCGCCATTTTTTTTCATTTCTATTGGGGCGTACTCTATATTTCCACCGGGGCAACCGCCACAGGTGGTATATCCTACCAGTTCAATCTCCTCATTTTTATAGAGGGCAAACGCTCCTTCACGTTCGCGCATGGCTCGAAGACATTTCCCCCCTGCACAAGTATGATAACGGTGACATATTATTATACTGATGTTCTTCATCTTTAATTTTCTCCTTCCCACAAATTTATCATTCCTTTCCAGTGAAAATATATCTCGAAGACTTAAGTTTGCAAAACATATGCCAAATAAAAATTTTTGAGAATTTTGTTTAGAAAATTATCATTAATTCTAATCGGTTATATTAAATTGTTACGTCTGTATATGTGATTTAAATTTGATAATTTATCAAAAAAACCAAACAAATCAAATCTGATAAATTGCATTTGTGCGACTATTTCTTATACATCGTTGATTCGAAAGTGAAATATCAGATAAGCTTTGGACTCACTCATCCCTAAAGAATGCCTGACATGCTAAGCCAACAAGCTATATTAACTCCACCTGAAATACATAAAATTTCTGGGGATTATGCGTAACCATCATCTCTATCAATAGAAGTCAACACAATAAAAACAGAGTCTCATTGCATAAAATCGGGGCATTATCGCTACCTTTTTATGTACTCTATAAAAAATCAATGAATTCCTTTTTGATAATACATTGAAATTATTCACAATATTTTTATATGCCTTGTTGGTATGAACATTGCTGTTACCTTAAATAGAATATGATCGCATCGTTAAATTCATAAAAAAGGAAAAAAAATGAAACAATCATCAGGAGGCGGGATTGCAAATCATATGCCAGAATCAAACCCGGATGAACTTGCCAAAGAATCATTAGGAAAAATCAAACAAAAATTCATTGTGATGAGCGGTAAGGGAGGTGTAGGAAAAACAAGCGTATCCGTCAATCTTGCCATTGCCCTTGCCAACAAGGGGTATGCAGTCGGACTAATGGATGTGGATATCCATGGACCGGACATTCCCAGGATGCTCGGATTGAACGGGATGCTTTCGGCTGGCAGTGATAAAAAGATGATGCCCATGCACTATGAAGATAATTTAAAGGTCGTGTCCATGGAATCCCTGATGCAGGACAAGGACCAAGCCATTATCTGGCGAGGACCTGTGAAACATACAGCCATAAGGCAATTTATTGGGGAAGTCAGTTGGGGAGATTTGGATTTCCTGATTATCGACTGCCCCCCTGGAACAGGAGATGAACCCTTGACCGTTGCCCAGTTGATCCCGGACGCACAGGCCATTGTTGTTACTACACCCCAGGAAGTGGCCCTGGCAGATATCCGAAAATCCATCAGTTTTTGTAAAAACGTTAATATGCGCATATTTGGAATTATTGAAAACATGAGCGGTTTTGCCTGCCCCCATTGTGGAAAAGCTGTTGATATTTTTGGAACCGGCGGTGGGGAAAAAACAGCAAAAACCTATGGGATTAAATTTTTGGGGAGAATTCCCTTTGATCCTGATATGGTAAAATGCGGGGATAAAGGGGTTGCCTTTCAAGACAAATACAAAGAATCTCCCATTACGGATGCATTTATTAGCGTTGCAGAAAGCATGAAGCCTAAAAATTGAAGGATGTAAAAAAAATAATGCTGCTGTTTAAACAACAACCCATTTGAAATCGTGTTTAAGGAGTTATTATGAAAATAGCTGTAAGTGCTTCAGGCATGGATTTAAAATCACAAGTCGACCCTCGGTTCGGACGATGTAAGTACTTGTTGATAGTGGATACAGATAATATGAAGGTGGATGCCTGGCCCAACGAATACAAGGACAGGAGTGGTGGTGCCGGTACGCAAACAGCAAGCTTTGTGGCTGCAAGTGGTGTCCGTGCCGTATTAACGGGAAGCTGCGGACCCAAAGCCATGAATGTTTTGCGTTCGAAAAATATCGAAGTCTATACTGCTCAGACAGGAACTGTTGAGCAGGTTGTTAAACAATTTAACAAAGGCAATTCCAACACCACATCTGTCGCTGATTCACAAGCACAGGGAATGGGCCGCGGACAAGGAAAGTGTGGTGGTCGGGGAATGGGTGGCGGTGGCGGCCGGGGAATGGGTGGTGGTCGAGGTATGGGAGGCGGAGGTATAGGGAGAAGAGGCTAACATCAGTTACGTAAAAAGACAGGATTCTGGCCGGGATGATCCGCTGAAAATAGTACAAAACTAAATACGTCACTTATCAAACATTTACAAAGTGGGTTCACTGGAAGGGTTAGTCCAGACTACATCATTCCCATGCACTGTACCGGATGGAATGCTATAAACAGGTTCGCTCAGGAAATGCCTGACAATTTTGTGTTAAACAGTGTGGGGACAACATACATATTTCAGTAGAATGACGATTCATGGTTATCCAATCCCAAAATGTAACTGACCCTAAAATTATTAAGAAGACCAAGGATAATCTTAACCGCCCATGTGCCTTAAGTGGGGCAAAATTTGATTATTGTGTTAAAAACAGACTGTTTCAAGGGGCTTATCAAAATACTCTTAATTATAAATGCTCAAACCTTACTCTTGAAAAACTGCTCAATTAAAGTATAACAATTATATGGCATTATGTTGAATGTGATAAATTACGCGATAATAAAATGGGGTTGGTTTCCAATATGAGCATAATTATCGATAAAAATTTTAAATTTTTTCTTTTACTTTTACTCCTGTTTTTTTCCTTTTGTTCAAAAACATTTGCTCTTGATCCCAAAGAAATTCTAGTTGTTGCAAATTTAAATGCGGCAAAAAGCAAAGGACTTGCCAAATATTATATGGAAAAAAGGAATATCCCAAAAAATAATATCGTTTTGCTCTTTTTGACAGACAAAGAAACATGCTCTCGTGATGAATATGAAAACAAAGCGATTCCACCCATTAGAAAATTCCTCGATAACAACGATCATATCCGGGCTATTGTCACTATATTTGGGGTCCCTTTAAGGATTTCATCTCCTAAGAAAACCCAAGCAGAGCAAAATAAATTGCATACACTTAAAATGAAAAAGAAAGATTTGGAGGATCAGTTATCAACCGGAGACACCATTGATTTAAAGATAAGGCAGGAAAAAGAAGACGAATTATCTAATCTCAAAAATACAATATCAAACTATTTAAAAGGGATTGATAAGCTAGCCTCATTTGATTCTGAATTAATGCTTGTTAAGAAAGATAAATATGATCTTAACAGATGGCAGCCGAATCCATATTATTTGGGTTTTAGAAATCAAAAAACCAACATAAAACGAACTGAAGTTTTAATGACTAGTCGGCTTGATGGTGCAGATGAAACTATCGTAAAACGAATCATTAATGACAGCATTGAAGCTGAAAAAGACGGGTTAAAAGGAACTGCTTATTTTGATGCCAGGTGGAAAAACCCAGGTGAAAAAAAAGTATCCGGATATGGCTTTTATGACAAATCTATTCACAGAGCCTCTCAATTACTTTCCGAAAAAAAACGAATGTCTGTAATCCTAAATGACGATAATAGCTTATTTCAAAAAGGTGAAAGCTCTGATACAGCGATTTATTGTGGTTGGTATAGCTTGGCAAAATATATTGATGCATTTACCTGGCAAAAAGGATCTGTAGGGTATCATATTGCCAGTTCTGAATGTACAACACTAAAAAATAAAGATAGCAGCATCTGGTGTAAAAAAATGTTGGACAAGGGCATTGCCGCGACAATTGGCCCTGTTGGAGAGCCCTATGTTCAAGCCTTCCCCATTCCGGAAATTTTCTTTAATTATCTTACAGAAGGATACCTGACTCTTGCAGAAACATATCTTATCAGCCTGCCATATATTTCCTGGAAAATGGTTCTTGTTGGAGATCCTTTATACAGGGTAAACCTGCACCAATGAAGGCCATGGATCAGCATATAGATTTAGAATATTTCCTAAAAAAAGTGCCATTATTTTCTTCCATTCCCAAATCACAAATTAGTGAAATCGCATCCTATTTCCATTTTTTAGAAATGAAAAAGGACGCCATTGTTTTCAGCCGGGGGGATCTAAGCGATTCAATGTATATCATCCGTTCCGGTGCTGTTCTAATTTACTCTGAAAAAAAAGAAGACATGTCGATTCAAGCTGAACTGAGGAGAGGCGATTTTTTCGGCGAAATGGCCTTGCTATCTGATCTGCCACGGAATGCAACTGTAAAAATCACCCTGGATGCCACACTCTTCTACTTAAAAAAAAAAGATTTTGAAATACTTTTATCTAAAAATAAACATATTGGCTTATTTCTAAGCCGTCACTATGCCAGACGGTTATCATCCAGGGTTGAAAGCAAAAACGTTCTACATAAACCAACTTTTTATACGATTTCTGCTACTGATCCTGATCTTGGCCTTTCTTACTTTTTATATTCAATGTCTTATCATATTTCAACTGAGTCAAACAAAAAAGTCCTGGTTGTAGAACCGAATTTAGAACTTGAAACTATTATGCAAAAATTTGGTTTAGGTATCATTTCCTGCCCTGATGAAAGCCTGTTTAGCCTGTTACCGCCAGACATCTACAAAACACAGGATTTTAAATGGTTTCATCATGAATCTGGATTCTGTGTGCTGCAAGTCAATCGAGGATTTAATGAAAAACTTGTTACTGTATTACCCCTTTTGATGGAAAGCTTGAAATACAGGTATGACATTGTTATTTTCAGTCTTGCCCACTATTTTGGGAACCTTGAACAACAGGCTGTCAGACTTTGCGATAAAAATCTTTTACTGATTAATAATACAGAAAAAGCGCTAAATGATGTAAAGCTTAAACTTAACCGGTTAGAAAAAAAGGCAGGGGTTGGTTTTGACCGTGTTCGAGTTGGTGTCAGCCATCTTTGCGGCTCTCTTGGGATTGCAAGAGAAAAACTTAGAAAAGAACTACACCTTTCTGAAACCCCACAAATTTGGGTAGACAGATCCGATAAAGCCCTAAACGATCAAATTGATACAAAAAAAACCTTTCCGATTAAGGGTCCCAGAGCAATAGCCAGAGAAATTGCGGGTGTCAGAGTTGGACTGGCTCTGGGCGCCGGTGCAGCAAGGGGATGGTCGCATATCGGTGTGTTAAAGGTTTTAGAAGACCATGGCATTCACATCGACATGATTGCAGGCACTAGTATGGGGGCACTGGTAGGGGCCGTTTTTGCTGCCAAAGGATCTGTAGATCATTTAAAAAAGTATACCATCGATCTTTTTTCGACAAGGGCTCAGGCACGCAAAAAGATATTTGATTATACATTTCCTTTCCAAGGGCTTTTAAGAGGAAGAAAAGCCATGAAACTTGTTTCTACAGCTATTGATAATGCGGATTTCATGGATTTATTAATTCCAACCTACCTGATTGGTGTTGATATCATGAAAGGAGAGGAAGTCCTTTTTCAAACAGGAGATGTTACAAAAGCCGTACGATCCAGTCTTTCCTTACCCGCAGTGTTTACTCCATTCAAACATAGAGGGCGATGGATGGTGGACGGCGGACTTTTAAACCCCGTGCCTGTCAATATTCTCGAACAAAAAGGGGCGGATAAAGTTATTGCAGTTTGTGTAGAAAACCCACGGTCAAAACCGAAACAGACCGCTAAATCCCCTGGAATCATGGGCGTCATTTCCAGAACAATAAGTATTGTCCATGGACGGGCGACCAGCGGATTTGCTCAAAAAGCGGATATCGTTATCTATCCTGATGTCCAGGGTTTTGCCTGGGATGACTTTCATAAAGGTGAAGTATTAATGCAACGTGGCATCAAAAGCTGTGAAGAAGTTATTGAAGAGATCAAAGCGCTTGTCAAATAATAACTCTATTTAAAGTTCGGCTTCCGGTAGATAAATATGAAAGGAGGTTCCTTTACCTATTTGTGTATCAACTTCAACAGCACCGTTATAATTTTTAACAATCCCATGTACAACCGAAAGGCCTAATCCTGAATTGCTTTTACCTCTTTTTGTTGAAAAATAGGGATCAAACACGCGTTGTATAATAGCGGGGTCAATTCCCGGGCCATCATCTTTAACGCTGAGCTTAATATAACTTCCCGGTTTCAAATCCAAAGATAAGGGTAACTTTCCATCATGGAAATCAATTTTACAAGCTGAAACAAGGATAATGCCATCCTCTTTTGCTATGGCATAAACTGCATTTGTAATCAGATTCATCAGAATCTGCTGGATTCTTGTCTCTTCACCTAAGACATTTAAACCCTTATCTACTAATTTGGTTTTAATCTCAATATCATCCCCCATAGAAGATTTTAGCAGATCAATGGTTTCATTAATTGTCGCTTTAATATCGATTATATTTTTTTTGTGATCATCTTTTTTACCAATCGTGTGCAGTTTTCTTGCCAAATCACTTGCTCTATTTGACGCTTTTTGTATTTGTGTTAAATAGTTATACACCTCACTGTCTTTCGGCAACTCCAAAAGAGACAACTCAGTATAGCTGGAAATAATGCCTAAAATATTGTTGAAATCATGGGCAATCCCGCCTGCTAACAAACCAATAGACTCCATCTTATGGGCTTGCCATAGTTTTCCCTCTAAATATTTTTTCCCCTTTTCTGCCTCAAGCCTTTCTGAGATATCTCTGCCCACAATTAATATTTCAACAGGCGCATCGTCATTTGAAATGGATTTAATGTTAATCTCCAAAGAAATTTTATCACCAATTTTTGATAAAAGAACAGCAGGATGGGTATCAGCATTGCTTTTATAATGGTCTTCCATAATATCATCAAAATTTTCAATCACCTCGTTGATACCCTTTTTCATCATCACCTGTTTTGAATATCCACTAATTTTTATAGCAGACTCATTTGAATAGATAATCTGGCCCTCTTCTGAGATCGTAATAATGATCTCCTTGGCAGTTTCAGCCAGCTGTCTGTATTGTTTTTCACTTGATTCTAAAGCTGCTTCTGTTTTTTTATGATCTTTTATTTCATCTTTCAGACATGCTTCTGAAATGGACAACAGCTTTAATTTTTCTTCTAAAGTGATATTTGATTCTTTAAGTCTATAATACAGTTCAAAGCTCTCAATAGCGTTGGCACAATGAACCATTAAAATTGAAAGAATCTCAATGGCAGCCTCTTCGATATGTTTAGTGTTTTTTTCCAGTACACCGACAAACATACCTCTGACACGGGATGATGTTGCTAATGCATGAAGCAGTAATTGATGATTAAAATCTTTTGAATACGCTATGACAGTTTTTTTTTCCAACACTGCACGAGAAAAAGTTCCGTCTTCTATAAAGATAGATAGCTCTTTCTCGATTTGTTCCTTATCTGTTTCAGGATAACAACGATAAATATGAAAATCAGAGTCACCCTCGTTCACAAGGAGAAAAGCCATTTGCTTAAAGCCGATAATTTTTACAGCCCGATCCCGACACTTTTCAAAAATCACACTTGGATCCTCAAGCTTGTTAATACTGGAATGGAACTCTTCCAACTCTTTTGTTAGATCCAGGGCCATCATTTTAAAGCGGTTGGCCTGCTCTAAATATGCCAACCGTTTTTCAAGATCTATTTTAGATGACTTATTCATAAAAAAATTTAACCACTTCCACAATTTGTCGATCAATTTGTTTTACTACGGGCTCCAGAATACTTTCAGAAATATTTAGTGCGTTCCATGCATTCATGCTTAATCGAGGCAACCCATTTTCACCCGAAGCGCCTATTCCTAAAGCCATCACCAGCCAATTAGACATATAAACCAAACCTGTTTCCTTTGGCGGTACTTTTTTAAACTGAGTATGATGGTGATGAATCAGCTCGGATAGCTTGTCTGAAAAGTTCCAGTTTTTTGCTAAAAGACTACCAAATTTTCCGTGGGTCATTCCAAAATATTTTTCCTCAAGCTGATAATGAAACAGTCCCAATATTTGGGCTTTATTTACCAGAGAATTACAAGCATCTGGATAGCTGTTTAAAAGAATCAATCTCCCAATATCATGAAGCAGGCCACCTATGAACACGCGTTCTGAATTAACACCTTTTACATGTGTGGCAAAAGTTTTGGCCGTAATCGCACATGCAACACTATGCTGCCAGAAAGACTGCATATTCACTCGTTTTTCGGATATACCTTTAAAATACTTGATCACTGTGATCCCAAATGCAAGAGAGCTGACTTGCTGGGTTCCCAATGCCATGGCTGCATAATGCAATGATTCTACTTTTTTGCTTAATCCATAATGAGCACTATTGACAATTTTCAATAAGGTTGCACTCAAGCTGGTATCTTTGCTGACAATATCAACAATATCCTTACCAGAACACTTTGGGTTTTTGATGGCTTCATTAATTTCAAAAAAAATAGTGGGTAGAGCCGGAAGCTTAATATCGTCTTTTAAAAGACGAGGTATATCTATAACATCTTTGGTCTTTCCATCAGATAATATTTTCCCCTTATTCTTTTTCTTTTTAAAAGAGGCAACCTTTTCAAATTGATTATTTTCAAATCTATCCAGACAGATATCATATACTGTTTTAATTACAGGATTTTGACGATCATTTTTTTGAAACCATTTGTCGAGAATCTCTCTTTCTTTCTTACGCCCTTCTGATTCTCCTTTAGGTTTAGTTTGGTTCTTTTTTTGAGAAGCTGATAGAATAATCACTTCCGGAATCCCCCACATTTTCAGGGTGCGAATTTCTTTATCGCTTAACTCCAAATTTTTAAAAAACAGACGGCGCCCTTCAGCGTTTATAACATCCTGTCCAAGGATCATTCCCGGTTTAATTTTATAAACATTCAATTTTTTCATTTTTTTTACCCATCAATAAAAAAATAGCTGAATTTAAAAAATTGGTCAATACCATACAAATAAAATATCTTAGAAAAACAATATTTTAATGATAGTTTCTATTGATATCTTTCTTGATTTACGAAATAGTCCAATCCTTGTTTGATAGTATTGGGGTGAAGTGTTGACTATTTAACTTGGATTAAACGAGTCTCTATATTCACCGATTTTTTAATCAGCTTTTCTTTAAGCATGATGTGTTCGGTTTGTTTCCATGCATTCGCTTTAATGGTCCCAATTTTAAGTGCCGAAAAAGGTTTGATCAGGTCTCTTGTAGCGATCAGCTGATGACGACGGATCTCATCATTGTTACCCTTATCCAGTTTTTTAACAATTTCCAAAGCTATTTTTTTATTTTCTGGATTCATGGCAGCTTCCCAGCCCTTAAGAAGTGCACCTAAAAACTTTTCAACAATTTCAGGTTTCTTTTTCAACATTGTTTCTGAAGTAATAACCGAATTAGCTACAAAATTTACGCCAAAATCTGCTGGGTTAAAAAAATAAACCGCCTCTCCTTCTCTGGCCAACTTATTTTCTAAAATAACCCCCTGGGAGTTTCTGTAAACAGGCCAAACATCCACTTTTCTCTTTAAAAAGGGTGTAAAATCAAACCGAACCCCCGTAATGATTACATCATTTTTTGTAATTCCTGCTTTTGCAAAAAGCGTATTCATAATGGTTTCGTCATTCCCGCCAAATGTGACACCAATTTTACGCCCCCTAAGATCCTGAAGCGTTTTGATTTCAGGTTGATCTGTTCTATAAATCCATTGCATGGGGTTCACTTGGAAAAGCTGGGCAATCACATAAATTTTTGCCCCTTTATCAAGTGCTCGGATGACCTGATCCGCAGATGCCACACCAAAGTTAGCATATCCAAGTTCCAGTTCATTTATGGCATTTTTCTCAGGGCTCCCCTCTTTAATATTGACCATAAGACCGGCTTCCTTGAAATATCCTTGTTCATCTGCATATAGATCTCCGGCAACACTGGTATTAAACAACCACTTAAGTCTGTAATTCACCTTAATTTCTTTTGCATAACAAGGTGTTGCAAGAATTAAAACTGCTAATAACACTGTGACTATATAGCGTCTGACCAGAAACCCGTGTTTGATCATATGACCTCGCCTTGATTTGAAACTGACCATTTTGTTTTAATTTGTTCACCTATTGTTTCTAAGACACCCTGATACATAGAGATTATGATACCGATCACAAACAAAGCAATTAAAATCTTAGCCAGATCACTTTGATAAAGCGCAATCCTGATGCTGTAACCAATTCCTGCGTTTGCTGCAATAAATTCTGCCACAATAGTTCCAGCCATGGCAAGTGTCGCACTTCCCGATATGACTGTTGTCAACTTGCTTAAATTTTCAAATGCTCTTATTTTAACCTCAAGCTGCCACCGCATCTGGCCAGTAACAATATAAAAATGTTCAACATCTTCCACAGGCGTTGCCATGATACCTAAGACAGATAAAAGAAGAGGGAAATAACAAATCATGGAGGCAATCAAAAGTCTTGAAATAAATCCATCCCCCAGAAGAATAAAAATAATAGGCGCCAGGGCAACAATGGGATATGCTTGTATATTATACGCTGTTACTTTTATAAAAGAACCGATCCAGGATGATTTCCTGCCGGCAATACCAACGGTAAACGCCATAATTATAGACATAAATTGGCCGAGCACAGTAATGGACAATGTATTCATCACATCGAAAAAATATGTTTTAAACACTTGACCTGCTGTTTCAATAATTAACGGGACACCCGGAATCACATAATCGGATAAAGACAGTACCATCTTAATCATCAACAAAAATAAAATGCTAATTGTATATACAATTAAAAATTGATAAATTCGTTTAAAAAGCATTCATAATCTCCAACATTGTGATATCTAACTTATGTTTGTCCAGCTGATAATTTTTTTTGTAATCCTGCCCGTTTATCATAAAACAGCCCTTATTTTCAGAAGTTTTCCCAAAAACAAGTATTTGACTACAAAACTTTGATACTTCCATGAGATTATGAGAAATATATATGAACATTTTGTTGGCAAATAATTCTTTAATCGCAAGGATAATGGATTCCCTCAATTTTTCATCAACATTGGCAAGACTTTCATCCAGAATTAATAAATCAAAATCCTGTAAAAGATATCGGATGAGATTCATACGATTTTGCTGTCCCATTGAAAGCTGAGAAAACCTTGAATCTAATAGATCATATAGTTCAAAGATATGGATGAGTTCTTCTTTTAAAGCCTCTTTCCCGGCAGGAGTTACTTTATTTAAATGATTTCCAGCGCTCAACCACCCTGGCAATCTTTCCAGGTTATATGAATAAAGGATCGTATCCATACTCTCCGTAATAATATCCCCATCAATTTTGGTGTTTGAGTTTGCAACGATTTTAGCCAAAGATGTTTTCCCAATACCAGATGGTCCGAATATAGCTTTGAATCCTGGATTTTTCATGGAAAAAGATAAATTATCAATGACGGCAACTTTACTGCCTGGATAAGTAAAATTCAGATTATTACATTCAAGATGCATTCATGACTCCAGGATAATATCCAATCAAATGAGCCTTACACATATCGATCTTTCCTTTAAAAATCAATTTTATTTTTCACATGTTCACTCCATTGTATACATAACAATAGAAAAGCCTGATTTCTAAGAAGCTCTCGACAAGGAAATTCAGGTAAACACATACATTATGTGGTCATCTACTTGCCAATATCTTCA
The DNA here is from genome assembly GCA_024227235.1 of Desulfobacteraceae bacterium. Classification (GTDB taxonomy): domain Bacteria; phylum Desulfobacterota; class Desulfobacteria; order Desulfobacterales; family Desulfobacteraceae; genus Desulfobacula. The sequence goes on from JAAEKY010000357.1 coordinate 13,649, forward strand.
TTCCAAAGGTCTGGATTCTTTTCAATGAAAATCTCCATGAGCTGACGGCATTCCTGGTTATCAACAATCACCAATTCTACGCCTCGCGACCTTAAATAATCCTCTGGTCCACAAAATGTAAGGTTCTCTCCAATAACCACCTTTGGAATCCCATAAAGAAGCACTGCACCGCTGCACATATCACAGGGAGATAAGGTTGAGTACAATGTTGCCCAACGATAATCAGATGCACTGATTCGTCCTGCATTTTCCAAACAATCCATTTCTGCATGTAATATTGCACTTCCTTTCTGTACCCTTTGGTTGTGACCGCGCCCAACTATTTGGCCGTCAATTATAAGTACTGATCCGATAGGAATCCCCCCCTTGGCCATCCCCTTTTTTGCTTCCTCAATTGCAGCCTCAAGAAATTTATCCATATTTTTCCCTTACATAACAATAAGTTCTACTATTTTTTTATGTTTATTATTACAAAGCAACTGATCGAATTACACAAGCGCTATCAATAAAATATTGAAATGGCAACATTCTTTTAGAGAAAATCACCTTTTTCTAACCACATAATAGTGATAAGCATATTCTATTCTGGTTATCTTGGCTTCCTAAACTGCCATATTAAACCATTGCTGGATATACGGACTGGCGGTTAACAGCAATCCAGACGCTTGAAACTTTAATCGTTTACGATAAATAGCTTGAGATCACTTTCCCAAAACGGTGGGCGCCCTCTATCAATACAGGTTGATCATAAAACGCAAATGAGAGGCGCATGTAGTTTTTTAACTCTTTTTTGTGTGAGAACAGCATTCCTGGATAAAAATCAACATGTTGTTTTTGCGCCTTTTTCCTGAAACTGTTTGTATCTATGTCTTCTGGAAACTTCAACCAGACAAAGTATCCACCCTTTGGGATTTTAAACTCTATCTGATCGGGTAAAGACTCTTTTAATTGATTACAAAAAATGTCTATTCTTTTACGATAAACCGTTTTGAGCCTTTGGATATGGGGGGCTAAAAACCCCAGAAAAATAAATGAATTTACGATTTCAGATGTAAAGGGATTGAGCCCGCCACCACTAACCAAAAGTCCTGACTGGACTATTTTTTCCACCAAATCCGAACGTGTATGCATCCACCCCAATCTTAAGCCCGGGGCTAAAATTTTTGAAAAAGATCCCAGGGAAATCAGAGGGCATTGATTGTTCCAGGTTCCCACAGGAGACGGTGGTTCATCCGAATAATTAAGAAAATGATATACCTCATCCGCTACCACCAGTAAATCCTTTTGCGCGCAGATGCGTACCAAATCCTGTCGTCGTTTAGAAGTCAAGGTAACACTGGCCGGATTGTGATACGTCGGAATAGTATACAAAAAAGATGGCTCCAAAGTTTCAAGCTTTTCTTCAAGAGCACTTATGATGAGTCCGTTATCATCAACAGGGATACTGACCAAATTAAGCTTGTGATCGGCAAATATTTTGAGCGCCAGGAAATAGCTGGGCTCTTCCACAAGGACAGTATCCCCTGGACGTGCAAACAAGGTGCAGATGAAGTCTAAGGCTTGAGAGTTTCCATTTGTAATCAGTAATTGCCCCGGATCCACTTTGTTTGGATATTGGCTGGATAAAAATTGGGCCAGAGTTTCTCTGAAGGTGCTGTTGCCACTGGCTTCACCATATGCCAAAAAAAATCTGCTTTCTTTTGACAGACTATGGGCTGCAGCTTTTTCCATCTCATTTATGGGGAGCAGATAGCTGCTAGGCTGTCCGATCCCCAGGTGGATCATATCTGGGGGAAGATCAATCTGCGGTAAATTCTGATTAAAATTCACAATAATACTATACCCGATCATGGTTTAAACAAGGGGAAAAGGCGGCAGGCATAAGGAAGCTATCTGGAAAAACCCTTACCCTCGTTATGTAAATGATTCATCCCAATCCAAGTTAAAATGCAGCTATAGATGCTAAAATATCCGGCTTTATATCAATGGCTATTTCCATGGCCTTTTTTGGACTTAACTTTAGTTGCACCAATGATGCCAGATTTTTCAAATCCTCAATGCTTTCAGGGCTGCCGAATTTTACTTTGCCGTCATTCGGGTCAATATTATAAAAAGCATACCCCATTTTATTTGCCAGGTAGTCGGATAAATTTATGATAAGAAGCTCTCTTTGATCATCATCTGAAAAATCATTCCAATGATGAAACTCTGCAATTTGAACAAATTCATTTGAGAACCTCATTTTTTTTAACGCTGCAGCACCAAAGGTAGTATGGATTTCGTGAATGGCAACCTGTGTTGACTCTTTTTCAAAGGGTTCTTCCGGATACATATCTGCAATTGCCCTCAATACCAACATTTTACCGATATCGTGAACAATACCCATTAAGAAGATTGTGTCAGAATTTCCTATCCCAAGGACTTCTGCAATACGCTTGGCTATGCAGGCACAAGCAAACGAATGCTTCCATAATTTATCTAACGTTGCATCCAGTGTCTTATTATCAGATTTAAATAAATCCTCTGTAATTAAGGTTGATATTAAGCCATAAGTTGCCTTGATTCCCAACCTGACTAAGGCCGCATTCAAATTATCAACATTGTCTCTTCCTCGATATAATGGAGAATTAGCAATGGAAATCAATTTAGTGCTGATAAGAATATCTTTTTTAACAACTTTAACCAGATCTTCAATGGATGGATCTTCACCTTCCATTATTTTTTTTACCTTTTGGACAATTATAGGTAATACGGGCAGTTTAATTTTTCCTTCATAAAATCTTTTAATAATCTGTGCCACATTTTGGGCATGTGTAATTCTTTTTTCCTTTTTTATATCATCTGAAGAAACCAATCCGAATTTGGCTAAATTTTCGACTAATTGAATTTTACTGACGGGTTTTGAAATATACCCATTGCACCCTAAGCCAATGCATTCTCTAATGGTTGATATATTTATCCGGGATGTCACCATAATAATTTTAACGCGATCTTTCTTTGGTATTTTTTTGGCTTTCTCTTTTTGTCGAATCATCCCCAACAACTGCTTGCCATCAATTTTAGGCATGGACACATCAAGGGTAATCAGATGAAATGGTTTTTTAGTTTTGATCGATTTATCAAATAATTTAATTGCTTTCTGGCCGCCATCCACAGATGTACATTCACCAAAACTTTTCAATTTTTTTTCCAGTATGCTTCTGGACACTAATTCATCATCAACAACTAAAAATTTCATAATATCTCCCTTGTTTGATCTACCCTTATTTACAACTTTTATCAAGAGTTAAGGATGGGTATATCATCCATGAGGTCATCAGACGGTTGTTTATCATAAGGCATTAATACTGCCTGGGATGTTTTGCCATCCACCAGAATTTTTATGGGATTTTTAAATTTTATATGTTTTAAATATCTTGTTGTATTTTCGCAGCTCCGGCATTTAAAAAATTCGTAATCAATGAAATCATCACCTTTATCAGATACTGTTATATAGCTGATTCCAAGCGAGGTAATATTCTGAAAAAAGTGCGATCCTTGAGAAGGATCGGCCTTAATGCTTTCAATGGTGGTTTCCAACATTACTCCTACATTGGAAATATCATTCCAGACCACGGGAATACCCAACCAGCGGTCTGATGAGCCCCAACGGCCAGGCCCGATCAATACATACTTTTTGCCTTTCTCATTAAACGATGCATTAATTTTATTTATTTCAGCTGCGATTTCAACCGTTTTGGCCGCATTAAACGTTTCTGGATCCACGTAAACGATATCATGTATGTCTTTATATTCACCATTTCCAAGTGATAGTGTTGAATAACAAAAGGCAGCCTTTATTTCATCTTTTCCAATTTTAACACCAAGATTTTGTTTGTATCGACCCATGGGCCGGATTTGAAGTAATGAAAATTGGGGCTTTAGACTTTCATCCTCTGGCAGGTTAACTGCAAATTCAACCTCAACAGAAGATCCCATCCATTTTCTGCCAATTTTAGTGACCTCATCAAGAAGTTCAGCCAAAGGAAAAGAATTAAATTTTAATATACTGGCAAAGGTTAATACGGGAAATCCTTTGCTGGAAAAAGAATCTCTGATTCGGTTATCCTGAACAAAAAAAGTAGAGGATAAAGACCTAACAACCGGATGATCTGCAGCATCACATAAATCAAGTTTGGCAAGGGTTGAATCGTCAGCAGAACTGGATATAATCTGTTCATCATCTGGGAATTCATCTAACTTTAGGGCGTAAAAATACTTTTGAGAATTTTCAAGGATATCACTGACGATTGAAAACTGGGGCAGGAACTGGGGGAATTTAGGACAAAATCTTAATGTCTTACCCCCTTCCATAACAATCTTTCCAAGGCCCAAAGCAATATAACTAATGCCTTCTTCAGCTTTCAAATGAGAGATGGGATAAAAGTTATAACTTTGGGCGACACCTGAAATCGCCGGATAAAAATAATTATTATACTCTATGCCGGTTAATTGTTGAAGAACAACTGCCATTTCTTCATCTTCAGTTCGATGCATAGTTGATTTTGCATAGGACCTAGGTGCTTTAAGGTAAGTTGAGGCGTAGACAAGCTTAATTGCAACAATCAACCGCTCAAGGCGTTTTTCAAGATTAGGGTGCGAATTGGGCAGCATATAGGTATTGTACAGCCCTGCAAAGGGTTGATAATGTGCATCTTCAAACAAGGAAGAAGATCGAACAGCAATAGGATATCTAACGCCTTGCAAATAGGCTTTCAAACTTTTCTTTATCCAGCCGGGAAAACTGGCTTGAATGAATAGCTCAGCAATCTGATCATCATCCATATCCTTATCAGATTCAAGGAGCCGCGAAAGTTCATTTTTTTCAATAAAGGTTTTAAACCCTTCCGTTGAAATTACAAACGTCTGAGGGATGTTGATATCCACATCTGGAAATTTATCGCGAAAAGAAGTGTCTCTCTTTATCTGAGATGACATAAAAGCCAGTCCTCTTGCTTTTCCACCAAGAGACCCATTTCCAATTTTCATAAAATCTGTATCTGAATCAAATTTTTCAGAATCAAAATCAATAATTTGACCTTGACTTGACCCTTTTCTTCGCGCATGGATAGCCTCAATTAAAAATTTTTTCAGATCTTGGGGATCTGGAAAATCACTGATTTTATAAGGTTTGAGTTTAATCGCAAAATCAATTTCACTTCTGGCCATAAACCACCTTGAAAAATCATTATTCATGGCATGATAAACTATAGATTCATCGGGAATTTCAGATAAAAGTTTTTCAATGGCTCTTAAATCAATAGCCCTGGCAATTTCTTCACCATTTGGCAGCCGAAAAACAAAGGCACCAAATCCAAGATAGGATACAAAAAAACTTTTGATCCGGTCATTTAAGTTGCTTGAATTCTTATTAATAAAAATCGCTGGGATGTCAGCAGCTTTCTCTCTATTGTGTTCTTCTGTACTCAAAATCAGGACAGGAAGATCAGGAATTTCTTTTTTAATTTTTGTTAGAAGCTTATATCCCGCTGACTCATCTTCAGCACCATTTCTTGGATACCGCATATCTGAAAATACAGATAATAGATAAGGTTTATACTTTTTATAGAGTGCTATGGCCTCTTCATAATTATGCGCAACCAACACCTTAGGTCGCCCCCTCATTTTTAAAAGCCTGTGTTCTTCATTAATAGAATCATCAATCACAGATTGGGTCTGCATGACAATATGTTTGTAAAGAACCGGCAAAAATGATGAAAAATGATAGGGTGAATCCTCTACTAAAATAATGACTCTGACATTGGCATTCTCCGTATCAAAAGCCACATTCATTTCATCTTCAAAATTCTTAATAATCGCGAGTAGAAGGTCAGCATTCCCGCCCCAGATATAGGTTCGATCAATCGCGGTTGAATTATCGACACAGATGTATTTATCAATATCACAGGTATTGTGAAGCAACATAAAAAAGGGAAGATCTGTATACCTTTTTTTGACTTCTTCACCAAAGGTATATACATCCATCCCATCCAGGCTTGGCATGGCAAGGATCAAGTCAAATTTCATGTCTTCAAGTCTCTCAAAAGCATCTGATGCGGAGGATACCCATGTAAGCCGTGGGGGTTTTGAAAGATTAAGCCCTTTATATTCATTAATTATTCTTGTTGAAAGACGACCTTCCTCTTCCATGATAAATGCATCATACGGGCAGGATACTAAAAGAATATCACCTACTTTATTGGCCATTAATTCATGATATATTTTAAGCGATGGAACTTTGGTCGAGTTAGTAGGAGTGTATATTTCCATAAGGCCTTCGCACTTTTTGAATAATTATTTTAAACGCCGATTATATAAATTACCGTAATTTGAAGACTTTTAATATCTCAAACATACGATGCGACATTTCAGACATCTGTTCATAGGCATCAACTGTCTGTTTTGCTATTGAAGAATTTTCAACAACGGCTTTGTTTATATGAGACAAACCCTGTGTAACGCCTTCAATACTTGTACTTTGATCTGCAGAAAACTCAGATATTTCGAGCACTAGCGTATTTACCTGGTTCACAATATTGTGAATCTTATTTAACACTTCAGCATTGTGATCTACATGTTCGGCACCCTTATCAATCTCTTTTATGGAATCTTTTATCAATTTGGTAGTTTCAGTGGCTGCCTGAGCACTCCTGTTGGCAAGATCTCTTACTTCATCAGCAACAACTGCAAATCCACGACCGGCATCCCCAGCTCTGACCGCTTCAATAGATGCATTTAATGAAAGCAGTTTGGTTTGAGAAGCAATATCGTTAATCACTTGGATTACATTGGATACATCTGCACTGGTTTTTTTAATTTTTTCCATGGAAGCCAGCATTTCAGTCATTTGTGTATTGCCTTTATCTACTTCTTTCATGGCATTCCCACTGATTTTTTGAACTTCAAGTGCTTTTTGGGTATTGTCTTTTGCCCGACTTTCAATCTGAGTCATTGAAGCAGATATTTCTTCGATACCGGCGGATTGTTCATCTGTATTATCAGACAATGTCGTCGCAGATTGGGTCAACTCCTCAGAATTGGTTTTCACCTGCTCACTTAAGTCAATAATTTTGGCAATGGATTGACCTAAAAGATCTATGGACCCATTTATACTTTCTTTTAATTGATCCAGGTCTCCTTTTTGTTCACTGGTAAGACTCTTAGAGAAATCCCCTTTTGAAACAGATTCCATCACATGATTAACGTCAGCTAAGGCTGAATGCATTACCGACATCAAACTGTCAAACGCCAGGGCTGTTCTTCCAACTTCATCATGTTTTAAAGAATCGACCCTGATGGAAAAATCAGATGTCTTTTCAACATCCTGTACTTTTTCCTTTAATGTGATCAATGGCTTGGTAATCGCATTAATAATAATGAAGGCTGCAAAAAAACCAATAATAAGACCGGCTGAAACAATTATACTGATGTAAATTAAAGCAGATACGACACCCTTTTTTGCAGAGGCTTGAACATCTTTATTAATTTTATCACTGACCTTAAGTACTTTTTCAAGTTCAAGATTCACAAGTTTTGAGGCAGACGAAAGCTGCTGCTTCATCTGCTCAATATTCATGATGGCTTCGATATATTCTGATTGGACTATAAAGATGCCATCATCTGCCAGCGTTGTTGTTTTAAATGTTTCAAAAAAACTTGCTAATATTTCAAAACTTTCTTTATTTTCTTTTGTTCTTAATTTGCGTTTTAATCGCTTCATTCTTCCTGATATTTTTTTGGTCAATTTTTCAAAACTTGATTTAAGTTTTTCAACATTTTGTGTTTCTTTTTCCACAATAAGGGTTTTGATCATATCCTGGAATTCAATAAAAAAGGATCTAAAATCCTGCCCCTTGTATAATACGGGTAAGTCTCTTTGAAACATGCTGAGTAAAAGGTCGCTCACTTCTTTAGCTGTTGTTGTCTCAGTCATTGAAAGCTTTCTGCCTTCATCTTCTTTTTCACCAATAGCAGTTTGAGCGGTCTGAATAAATACAATTAAAGATTGATCCAAATTTTTTCTGTTTGTATCAAATTCAGCCACTTTCTCTTTTGCCAATACTTCTTTTGATAGTTTGGTTTGATGCGCACCAATAACATCAACAATCTGCCCAAAAAATTTGTTCTTAATTGTAGTTAATTGCTTAATGTTAAGATTAAATTTACCTTTTTTCAACACCTTAGATAATGCATCAAGATTTTTATCAATATTTATTTTCAGGCTTTGGAGCTCTTTTTCTTTTGCACCAATGGTTTCTGGGGTGTCCATAGACAATAAAGATAAAACAGCCACATGCGATTTAAACATATCATTGGCCAATGCATTGGAAATTTTTCCTATGGGTGCCGCAATATCAGATATTGTTTCAACTTTTCCTTTAATCTGGCTTGTAAAAAACAGTCCGGAACCTCCGGCACACGCAATCATTAAAACAAGAAAAATAAAAACATAAATCAATTTGGTTCTAATATTTAGCTTTTCTTGAAAATTAGAAAGTGATTGAGGCATGATTTTCATGAGTTTCTCTTGAATTTGAATCATTATAATTTCTCCAAGTCGGTAAGGGTTAACAACTTGATAATATATAGCGATAGAAAAATAATTTCCCTAGCATAAAAAATATAAAATTTACTTTACCCTAAGAGGATTCGTCCTGTCAAACAACCTTTTAGCTTTTTTTTACTAGTACGAAAGAATTATTGCCTATAAAAATTTACAACGCAAACGATGTGTCTGACGAAAACTGTTGAAGACGACGAAAAAAAAAAGCAATAATTATGTGGAACTTATTTGATGAATATTCTTAAGCCAGATGTGGGATAAAGGCTTTCACAGGTTGAGGATTGAGAATCAATATAGCTTCTAGTCTATTCCCATCTGCTTTTCCACTTTAGCAATCTCTTTTAACACATTTTCTTTTTCCTCAGGCGATAAGCCTTTGGAAAAAAGTCTTTTCTGGAGGCCCAAAAGAATCATCTCCTCTCTGTACTCATTGCAGGTATATTTCCCTGTTTTCTTTTGTTTTTTCATAACGTTTTCAATATAATTCATATTTTACTAGTTTTCCATCAAGGCCGCCAATCTTCAAAGGGCGTTTCCAAGATGGAGAAAGCGGAACCTTTTTTATATATTTTGGCTCTCCAAAATATATAAATGCAGTTGATTTTTTGCAGTTGTTTTTTAAAAAAACACCAAAATCTTTATAAAACTTATTTAGATTTAGATTTTTCCCGATTCGAATACCATAAGGCGGATTGGTAACAATCATACTTTCTTGTATGGATTTGATATCTTGAAAATCCTTTTGTTCAATGGTTATTTCATTTCCAAAGTGAAGGCCCATAATATTTGTTTTTACTGCATTAATCGAACGTTCGGCGATATCACTTCCAGAAATTATTCCTTTTTCAAGCGCTTTAAAATTTTCTTGAGCATCTTTTTTAATCTGTTCCCATAAATTGACATCAAAATCAGGCAAAGCCTCCAATCCGAACCGGGTCCTGAACACCTGAGCCGGTATTCTGCAATACTTCATCAATGCTTCGCACAAAAGTGTACCTGATCCACACATAGGATCGTATAATGGAACCGTCCCATCCCATCCAGACAGTTTGATGATGGATGCGGCAACTGTCTCCTGCATGGGAGCAGATACAGATTCTTCTCTGTAACCTCTCTTGTGCATTGCCCCGCCCGAAGCATCAATCCCTAAAGTTGCCTGATTTTTATGAAGGTGCAGGTTGATAATAATATCTGGTTCTTTTGCATCCACATTCGGTCTTTTATTGGTCCTGTCTCGAAAATAGTCTGCTATGGCATCTTTAACCCTTAATCCTGCGAAGTTAGAATGTGTAATTTCTGATTCAGACACATTGGCCACAATAGAAAATGTTTGTTTTATTGTTAAAAACTCTTCCCACCTGATTTTTTTAGCGGCTTTATAAAGATCATCTTTATCTTTGCATTCAAAAGAAACCAACGGCGCAAGAACCCTTGAAATTAATCTTGAAAAATAATTAATTCGATAAAAATCTTTTTTTATTGCTTTAAACCAAACCCCTCTGAAAACAGGCTTTAAATCAAAAGCGCCCAATTCTTTTAGCTCTTTTATCGCAATATCTTTTATACTTTCTGCAACCTGTGCAAAGTACTGCGATTCTTTCTCGTATAAATACTCATATTTTGCTTTTTTTCTTGTCTTGCCTTTTCCTTTTTGAAGGATAGTTTTCTTAGCTTTACTCAACGTTAGAATCCTTTATTTATTTCTTTTTTCTGGGGCGGTTCATTTTTCTTTTTGCCCCTATTTTCAAAAGATTGGCAATATTTGCATTTTTATCAAGAACCGGTTCAATCATTGGGGTTGAGCAGGTCATTAGAGTGGATATACCCGGACCGTGGCCAGCAAGCAAACAGTCTGAATGAACCACTATACCAATACTAACCGCACCTTTGACAAACGCCCTACCATAAGAATTATCATGATCAAGCAATGCCACAAAATCACCAAACCTAAGCTGATCCAGCTTATACTCTTTTACCGTATCAGGATCACTGGTCATCACATCATAATCACCTGCTGCGACATGGGCTGAACCAAGCCCTGATCCCATACATTGGGCGGGTACAATGGTTGTAACAGGTACTTTAAGTTTTTTATTCTTTAAACCTTTTATTTTCATCTTTTTTAAAAGTCCGGGATCAAGATTATAAAGCTTAATATTCGGGTAATCCATCAATTTCAATCCCTGACCTTTTGTACGAATCATTATTTTATCATCGTACGTTAATTGTTCAAGTATCTGTTTTGAAAAATCAATGATCACATGTTCTGATCCGCCGTGATGTCCAAGAACAACCCCTTTTTTACCTTTTGCCTCACCCGATACAATAATCGCCTCATTGCCGACACAAGAAAGCACTTGAAGCGAATTATTCGGAAATTCAAAAGGTTTTGCTGCATTTGCAGAACAACTGGCGCCAGGCTCGATATGATCTCCTGCAAGCCCGAAAGCAGAATCCCCTACTTGAATATTTAACGTAATACCGCCAACACTGGGTAGAATAAATGGTTTTCCCTCGTAGTCTACCTTCCATCCAGGTCTGATTCTAGGAGGGCCTGGTTTGCACTGCATGGCCAATTCAACAAGTTTGTTTTCATTGGTTTTTAACATCATATTCTCCCAAGTTTAATGTTCAAGTTTTAATAAAAAAGGAATCGCAAAGAATCCGATAACCGCACTTATGATAAACATATTCTCAAGTCCTGCAAGATCTCCTATGATGCCCGCAATAAACACGGCCAAAGATCGGACTGCAAAAGAGATCATCATAAACAGACCATTGGCTGTCGAAGGATTATTTTTTGCATTCTCTTGTATAATTGCCAGCATAACCGGTGTCGTAGATAGAACAGTAAATCCTGTAATAACCAGCATAATAATTTTTAGTATACCCGCTGTAAAAACAAAGGTCAAAGTAGCAATAGGTGCCACAATTAAAACCCAAAAAAGCGTCCGCTGCCTTCCAATTCTATCACTTAATGTTCCAGCGCTTAGAATTCCAGCCACGCCAAATGCTTCATATAGAGCAAGGGCAGCACCGCCTAACCAGAGACTTCCGGTCTCTTTTTCTACAAAAACGGTAAGAAAAACACCCATGGATGCATGCATAAAGGACCGAGCAGATAAAATCCCGGACAAGGGAATCAATACATGCTTAATTTCGTTAAAAGAGGCTTTTAAAGATCCATTCTTCTTAATGCTGGTTTTCTCTTCTTCTTTTTCAAGCGTAAAATACAATAGAACAGATGTCAGCATTGCAAATCCCATGACATAATAAAAATAATCCTGACCCAAAAATGACACAGCTGCAACGGCAAACATAGGTCCAACCGTTCGAGCGGACTCTCCACCTGTCATAAAGATACTCATCCCCCGACCTTTCTTCTCACCTGAATATTTGGCTATCAGAACCGGGGTTGGAACATGGTACAATGCCACACTGATCCCTGAAAAAAAGAGAAGAACAAGCAGCAAATAGTATGAAGAGGTATTTAAAATAAGACTCATGGGAATGGCAGTGAGTGTCGGTGCAAGAACTACCAGCCACCGTGCAAGACCCTTATTGTCTGCAAACAACCCAATGATAGGATTAAACAAAGCGGGAATCTGCATAACAGTAGATAATAGCCCTGCCTGACTCAAGGTGAGTGATAGTTTTTCAATAATCAAAGGCAGTAAAGGGGATAGAAAACTTGTATAGACATCATGGATAAAATGTGAAAAAGCCACTAGTGTTACCCTGCCTGTCTGGAATTTTTCAGGTTTCATCCCGGCATAATTACCAAATTTCCCTTTGAAAGTAAAAATATTTTTGGTAGATTGATTCTTATTATATTTATTTTGCCGTTTCAATCATCAGGAACGGGATTTAAATAAGTTGCACAAAATTAGCAGATATTTTTGTCGTATTCGAGGCGCGAAGAGGACTCTAACTGGCTATGTGATCGACGAGGAACGTGGATTACGGCGAAAAAACAATAATTATGAGTAACTTATTTAATGTACGTTCCTTAGACAATTAAGGATAATGAACATGGATAATCTCTCGTATAAAGCACTGATTGTTGAAGAACCTGAAAAAAATAAATTCACCCGAGAAATCAAATCTGCGTTAGTCAATGACTTGCCTGACAATGACGTTCTGATTAGAGTGAACTATTCTTCTTTAAACTATAAAGATGCCTTATCCGCTACTGGAAATCGCGGTGTTACAAGACAGTACCCTCACACTCCCGGAATTGATGCAGCAGGTATTGTTGAAGACAGCCAATTTGCTGGTGTTAAAAAAGGCGATAAGGTTATTGTCACCAGCTATGATCTTGGTATGAACACATCAGGGGGGTTTGGACAATATATTCGCGTACCTGGAGAATGGGTTGTAAAGCTGCCCAAAGGACTGGATTTTAAACAGAGCATGATATTTGGTACAGCAGGCTTTACAGCAGGCATGTCTGTTTATAAACTCATTAAAACCATCCTGCCTGAGCATGGTAAAATTCTTGTCACTGGTGCTACAGGTGGTGTAGGCAGCCTTGCTGTTGGAATTTTATCTCATCTTGGATATTCTGTAACAGGTGTGTCAGGGAAAACAGGCACTACCCTACTGAATGACTTGGGTGCGAAACATGTTATCAGCAGAGATGCATTTCTTCAAAATACAAAACCCCCTGTTTTAAAAGCCCAATGGGCGGGGGTGATTGATACGGTTGGGGGTGACATTTTGGCCACTGCTATAAAATCAACTAAACCTGACGGAGTTGTGACTTGCTGTGGGAATGTGGCATCCCCTGATCTGCCCATTAATGTGTTCCCTTTTATACTGCGCGGCGTATCTTTATTGGGAATAGACTCTCAAAATTGCCCTATGGATTTCAGATCAAAGGTCTGGGAAAAACTCTCTTCTGAGTGGAAATTTGATATGCTCGATCAAATTTATGATGAAATCTTTTTGAACCAATTAGACAATAAAATTGAACAGATCTTAAAAGGGGAACTAAAAGGCCGAACACTCATAAATTTGGACTAAGTAAATCTTTGTCTTCGTTTGACTTAGATGTGAAATTAACCTTTAATTTTTTAGCAAAATTCTTACTTTAATGTTAAATCAAAAAGAAGGAGGTTATTATGACAACCCCAGCTCATTGCCCAGGTTTTGAAAATTTTAAACAATTACAATCTTTTACCTGCAATTGTCCTAAATGCAATGAAAAAAAGGAGATTTTTTCAGATGAATTTGAAAAAAGCCATAAATGTGATAAATGCGGTGAAGAAATAGATTTCACAACCTGTAACTACGAAGCAGGCTAATTTTTTTTAAAATTTAAATTAAACATCCTGATTTTATCGTATAGATGAAATCAGGATGTAATTATTTAAGCTTTTTTTTTATTAATGAAACCTTTAAAAAATACCTATATCGTTATTACCATAGCATTTTTGTTGATTGTTTCAGTTTTTTCTTGCACATCAAAAGACAAAACAAACTTTTCAGAAATTAAATGGAAAAATCAAGTCGAACAAACCGATATTAAAGATCTCTATGCACCCCATTACGATAAAGAAAATTTTTATTCTCCCTGGATGAAAATGAAGGACAAAAGTTTTTTAGATGTTTTAGGCTGGAAGCTGTTCTCAAAAACGAATTACGCAAAACAAGAAAAATCCTTTTTACCCCAGGTCTTACCAGATACTGCAAAACGGATAAAGAATACCAAAGGGGACTTTATCTGCTGGATCGGTCACAACACCTTTTTAATAAGGATCAATGGCGCCTATTGGTTGACAGACCCCATTTTTTCTAAACGGGCACTTTTACCGGCAAGAGTGACACCTCCTGCCCTGACACTAAATGAATTTAACAATATTGTAAAAAAAGTTAATATCGTAATTTCCCATAACCATTATGACCACTTGGATCGTTCAAGCATAAAAGGACTACCACAACAATCAAACGTAATCGTTCCCAAAGGCCTAAAAAAATATGTCATGGGTATGAATAAAACAAATGTACAGGAAATGGACTGGTGGGAAGAAATAGAAATAGGGGATAATATAAAAATAATCTGCCTTCCTGCCCAGCACTGGTCTATGAGAGTAAACATAGGAAGAAACCAATCTCTTTGGGCATCCTACCTGCTTGTAACCCCGTCGATAACTCTTTATTTAGGAGGAGATTCCGGATATTTCAAAGGGTTTAGAGAATTTGGACGAAAATATCCAAATATAGATTATGCTTTTATGGCCACTACTGCCTATCATCCCAGATGGTTCATGCATTACCAGCATATGAACGTTCAAGAATCTATTAAAGCTTTTGAAGAATTGGGTGCTCGATATTTTATACCCACCCAGTGGGGGACGTTTCATCTGGGCAGTGAACCTGCTGGATACCCTGGATTAGATTTAAAACGATACATTAAGAAACAACAATTGAACGCATCTGCCTTTAAAATCATGAATATTGGTCAAATTCTCCCTATTAAAAAATAGTTGAAGAATACACACAATTCGTCCTATTGAACCTTGGAAAGGGTATTTGTCGCGTGAGACCAAAGGGTTGTTAGAATTTCCGTGGGAAATTCACCCTTTTTTTTGTTTAATGGAACCCATAGGTGAGCTTGTGGAAGGCAAAAAAAAATGAAATTTCAAATGCATAAATCGCAATTATGCTACTTTTTTAATTCGAGTGGCCGCAAAATTACTACTCTTTGTTTCCTATTTAACTGCCACCCCACGCACATGTCTTGTAACCTATTGTAAATAATATCAATCTCTATCATTTTATTTTTTATCATTTTTCTGGTATAATCTTTGCTTTAAATTATTATTGCAAAAATGCGATATAATATAAATTGTACTGGTGTTTAGCATGTTAAATAAAAAAGTATTTGGTCCGCTTTCCGAAGAGACAACAAAAGTAATACTTGAGTGCATATCAGATGGCGTTTTTACCATTGATTATAATTGGGAAATAACCTCTTTTAACCGTGCTGCTGAAGAGATTACAGGGATTTCTCGAAAAGAAGCGGTTGGAAGGCATTGTTGGGAGGTTTTTCGCTCAAATATGTGTGAAGAGGGGTGTGCCTTAAAAAAAACAATGGAAGAGGGTAAGCCCTTTATCAGCACATCTGCCTATATTATTAACAGCGAAAAAAAACAGATTCCCATTACCGCATCTACTTCTCTATTAATTGATAAGAATGGGGATGTTATTGGTGGTGTTGAAACATTCCGAGATCATTCTCTTGTTGAAGAACTTCGAAAAGAGCTTTCAACCTGCTTTATAGTTGAAGACATTGTCAGTAGTAGTGACGGAATGAAGAATATTTTTAATATACTTCCACAAATATCTGAAAGCGATTCTTCTGTTCTCATCGAAGGTGAAACCGGCACAGGAAAAGAACTCATGGCAAGAGCAATTCATAATACTAGCCTGAGAAAAAAGGAACCGTTTATTGCAATCAATTGTGGTGCTTTGCCTGATACCCTTCTTGAATCTGAACTATTCGGATATAAAAAAGGGGCGTTTACTCATGCTGTAAAGGATAAACCCGGTCAGTTTTCCTTGGCCAATGGGGGAACCATTTTTCTTGATGAAATTGGGGATACAAGCCCTGCTTTCCAAGTCAGCCTTTTACGTGTGTTGCAAGATCATGAATTTACACCACTTGGTGGATTGGAAAAAGAAAAGACGGATGTCAGAATTATTGCTGCAACGAATAAAGACCTGTCAGATCTTCTAAAAAAAAATAAATTTCGCCAAGATCTATATTATCGAATAAATGTTATCCGGCTAACGCTGCCTCCCTTAAGACAGAGGATGGAAGACATCCCTCTTTTGGTAGAAAGATTTATTAACAAATTAAATATTCGTCAGGGGAAATCAATTCAGGGTGTCGATAAAGAAGTCCTTCAGGTGTTGATGTCCCATGACTTTCCAGGAAATATCAGGGAGCTTGAAAATATAATAGAGCATGCATTTGTGCTCTGTTCTGAAGGGTATATCAAGCTTAGGTCTCTCCCAGGTTTTTTATCAATACAATCCGATAGCATCCTAAATAAAAATGATGATCCTGTAAAAATGGCTCAAATTAATGTAATAAAGAATGCCTTGGCACGAAACAATAATAACCGAAATGCTGCAGCCAAAGATTTAGGCATTCATAAAAGTACTCTTTTTAGAAGAATTAATAAATTGGGAATAAAATTGTAATCTGTTCTTTTATTTGAAAGCGTCTCAGCACTAAATCTGTGTCCTTTTTTTTCACGCACTGAATATTCACAAAACAAAGTAGCAAGCTTGAAGCTATATACTGTTCTATAGTCGCATTTTCGCAACTCTAAGGAATTGAGATAGATTTTATAAACTATAACCATCTGAAATTATTGCTATTTTATTAATTTAAATTTCAAGGCCTTTTTTGGCATACATTATGCTCTTTTGATTTGAATGAAAACAAGACTAAATTAAAAGGAGACATATTATTATGGAAAAAGTAGCAATTGTCGGGTGTGGTTCTTATATGGATCAGGGATATGGATGCCCGGGTGAATGGCGGTGTTTAAAAGCAGCAAGCCTTGGTGAAGGGAAATTTGGAACCCCTTCACAGGTTACCGCCTTTATTAAATGTGAATGCCCTGGGAGAACCATTGTTCCCAGTATTGGCATGGCAATAAAATTGTCAGAAATAAAACCTGATAAAATATATTTAAGTTCATGCCTGGCGGGTGCTGTCCCGGGATGCCCATATAGCAGCACAAAAGAATTGGCATCGATAATTAAAGAGAAGACTGGTATTGACGTTGTATTAGGTACCCACGATTATCATTAAAATTAAAGCCACAGGGGCTGATTACTGCATAGCAGGCTGTCACAATTGTCATCCCCAGAACCATGAGCTAAGTAAACATTATAGGGGAAACTACCCCGAGGTTCATTTGTGGACTTTGATTTGCCTTTCGTTGGTTATATTGGGCCCCAATGAAAGGGAATCTCTGGCCGAAGACTTGAAAATATAAATGTTTTTCATCCGGAAACAGCCCTTTAACCTCCATAATTGGCTGGAGAACATATCTGTTCTCCAGCCATCCAACAGCATTTTTATAGTTTATTTTTTTCAATAAAAACAGATGTCATTTTTTGATCAAAAAATTTTGAAGCTATGCTTTTGCCAAAATTCAAACAACACCTATATATCAAGTTAAAAATTTAATGAAAACGAATCCACACCATAAAATTAAAGTTGATAGGAATTGTAAACTATACAATGCTTACAAAGGAGAGTATAATCGTTAAATTAAAAAAGCGTAAAAGATTAATTTAATAAAAAATTAGGTTGGCACAAATGGAACAAAAAGACAATAATGATTTTTTTCAAACCCATTCCTTAAACTATATTGAGATGGCCTTGAGTACTGACAGGATGGAACATATTAACCATCCTGATGGATATAGTAAAAAAAAGGGGGAATGCGGCGATACAGTAGAATTTTTTTTAACAGGTAATAAGGAGAGAATAGAATCTGTTGCATTTATGGTACAAGGGTGCATGAATACTGTTGCTTGCAGCAACACGGTTGTCCATTTTTCCATGGGGAAATCAGTGGGAAAAGCATGGGACATCACACCTGAGCAAGTGATTGATTTTTTAGAAACTCTTCCAGCAGGCCATCATCATTGTGCTGAACTTGCTGTGGGTGCATTCTATCTTGCCTTGGCAGATATGACTTCAGGAAAACCCTGCTATTATTAGTGGCATTATAAACAGTTCCATCTGGCTACCATAGATGGAACTGTTTATATATCAGCAAAAAAAATTTCAGCTATTTATAACTCTGTCACTATCGATTCTGTATTAATGTTCATACGAATCAGGCGTACAAAACACCTTTTCCTGGTATATTCTCTTCAAAAAGAGCACTTTCAGGAAAATCATATTCTTCTTCCAAAGCCTGATTAAAATCTTTGTCAAATGCCAACGCATACTTTTGGTCACCCCGGTATATTTTTTCCCCAGGTCTTCTAAGAGCAACAGATAAGAGGGTCCGAATACGGCTGTTGTATTTACACAAATGATAAATCGATTTAAATTTATCATGATTGGCCTGTGTTTTCTCTATGGGGCCTAACGCCCTGATAAGAGACGTAAAGGAGTTGGCTGTCTTTACAAACTCTTCTGGTTTGTTCAAATCTGCATGGGCAAGCGCAATCCTTCTACGATCAATCCCGCACAGACTGAACAATTTTTTAATCATATTGACCCGGTTCCATGTATGATCAATCCCGTATGAATGATGACACTCTTCAGGATCGCACCCAATCAGTATAAGACCGGGCGCACCTTCAAGAAATGCCCTGGCCATGACTGAAGGATCAATCTGACCGACACAGGGGACCCCAAGGATATGGATACCAGGATCATATGTTAATTTTTTGCGATATGCATGATCAGCCGCAGGCTGGCCACCCCAGACACATGCCAGAGAAACGACTTCACCCGGTTCAAGTTGCCTTGAAAGTGCAGCAATACGTGCCTCTCTTTGATCTGTGCTGTTATTCTGGAGGACCAGAGCATTGTATGGACATGCTGCAGCACAAGTCCCACCGCCTGTACAGACCATGGGGTCTACCATTCTTGGAATCCCACCACCTGGATATTCGGCAACGCCGATACCACCGCAATCACATAATTCCTGGCATTGACCGCAGCCAACACATTTTTCAGGGTCCACAACACAGACATTACGGGGAACAAACAACTGTAACTGGCTCGATTTCTCGAACATTTCAACATTTTTGTTCCCAGCCTTCCTTCCCTGATTTAATGTCTCTTGTAAATCACACGGATAGCGCGCACTTCCAACAATATAAGTCTCTTCCCGGCCAATCATTTCAGGTCTTACCTTTGCATGGTGCCCGGTTAAAAAAGGCGTTTGTTTATGGATAAGCCCAAGTATTTTAGCTGTTGTCTGTGCCTGACCGCGAAGTGCCCTTTTGGGTGAAAGCACCAGAAAATCCCAGCTGATTTCATGTTCAACATGATCTTTTAGATGGCAAAAAGTAATATACCCATCCTGAACAGTAGGTCTAACTGCCTTGTCATAAGGAACCCATGAGATACCCAGTTTTCGGCTCACTCCCCTTTCAAATGCTGAAAGCGGCAAGGCCATCATCTGGTTGTAAAAAATAATGATTTGAGTAGAAGGAGATGCTTCTTTTATCTGCTGAGCCATTAGCCATGCAGATTTTGCAGAAAGTCCTGCAAATTCAGGTGTGCCGTATTCATAATCACTGACCCAGAATACCACTTCACCTTTTGGGACGCCCTTCTTATTGATCTGAATTTCCATTTCTGGCTGTATAAGTACTTTTTGGCCATCATATCCGAATTCAGGATCTGGTGGGAACAATTGGGCATCTAATGCAGCGATAATCATACTGGCATTCAGAGACTTTTCTGTGCCGTCACTCTCTTCCATGACCATTGTATAATCCCCGGTAACTCCTATAAGCTCTTTCAACCGGCTATTTTCTATTATTGTCATTTTTTCATGACCAAGAACATCTTTGACCATCTGCTTGACACGGCCATGATGCTCGCGCTCACCAGGATAAGACTGGTGCAGGTTGTCAATGATCTCTTCCGGGTCAGTGTTTTCAAGTGACAACACACAATCTACACCGGCTTTGATTAATTTCTGGGCCGCAGGAAAAGCGCCAATCCCATTACCAACAATTGCCACAGGTCCTTCAAGCTGGGTTCTTTCCTGCTCGGTTGGGATCAATGCCTCCATTTCAGCAATGGCTGCTTTGATCAGTTTAGCTGATTTTATTGCCTTTTGTTCAGGACTTGTATCAGAAACAGCAGCCACGTGACTGCGAAGATTTACCATATCTACCTGGCCTTTAAGAATATCCACCGGCTCCAGGGCAGTTTCAAATTTTTTAAGCATGATCCGGCCATCACAACCGGCTACAATAATTCGATTTAAATTATGTTTTGAAATTGCAGACATAATGTGCCCCAATCCAGGTGTTAAACAGGGTTGGGAAAGTATATCGCAATAATCTGCATGGTCTTTAATCGAATCCTTAAGACCGTTTAAATCAATCAGCGGTTCAATACTTTCCCCGCACTTACATATAAAAACTCCGATTTTTGCATTTGAATTCATCATATTTCTCCTTTTTATGCCAATTGGGTCAATGGTAATTCGGGTTTGCCACGCACTGTGTCAAATATTTCCTGCATGGCGCCAGTGGGACAAATAGTTACACAGGACCCGCAGGCTACACAGATGTCCGTAGGCCGTAAAAAAGGAGCCCCCACTTTTTTATGAACACCGCGATCTACTACGGCAATGGCTGAAAGTCCAACCACTTCTTCACATACTCGTTGACATAATCCACAGATCAAGCAGTTCTGATCGGGATCATGGATCGGGAAGCGAGTGGATACCACCCCGTGTTTTTCAGCCAGTTTACGAATTTCTTCACTTGCCGGGCATGATGCCAGAAGCATTTCTAAAATCCATCGCCTTACATTATGTACTTTTGGGGTTTCCGTATAAATATTGATGCCTTCTTTTACAGGGTAAATGCACGATGCAACCAATTTTGACCAATCACCTTCTTTTAATTCCACCATACAAAGCCTGCAGGACCCAGTGGGAGCTACAGCAGGGTGATGGCAGAGAGTCGGTATGTCAATTCCATATTCTTTTGCTGTCTCTAGTACGGTCCAGCCTGTCCTGGCTTCCACTTCTTTGTCATTAATTTTAAATTTTATCACTGCAACCTCCCTTATATGACCCGGATAGCATCAAATTTGCATGATTCTCTGCAAATACCGCATCTGATGCATTCGTCGGCATTAATGGTATGGGGTTCTTTTTTATCACCAGAGATGCAGCCTGTCGGGCATTTTCTGGCACAGCTGGTACAGCCGGTACAATTATCAGGATCGATTTGAAACGTAATCAGGTCTTTGCAGACACCGGCCGGGCATTTTTGGGATTCCACATGGGCAAGATACTCTTCTTTAAAATACCGGATAGTGGTCAGCACCGGATTGGGTGCGCTGGAGCCTAATGCACACAGGGCGCCGTCCTGGATAGCCTCGGAGAGACTTAACAGATCATCAATGTCTGCCTGCGTTCCTCTACCTTCTGAAAATCCATCCAGAATCTCTCTCATCCGGCTTAATCCAAATCTACAGGGCATACATTTGCCACAGGATTCCTCTTCTAAAAAACGAAGAAAATATCGGCCCAGATCCACGACACAATCAGTGTCATCCATTACAATCATGGCACCGGAACCCATCATTGAGCCAGCCTTTGTTAATGAATCAAAATCAACTGCAGTGTCTTTCAAGGAATGTGGGATACATCCACCGGATGGGCCACCTGTCTGTACAGCCTTAAACGGAGCGCCTCCCGGGACACCGCCACCAATTTTTTCCACGATATCTGATAAAGGCAGCCCCATGGGTACTTCCACAAGACCGACGTTATTTACTTTCCCCACCAGTGAAAACACCTTGGTTCCCGTGCTGTGAGAAACACCTATTTTGTTATACCACTCCCCACCTTTATCTATAATCAATGGAATATTTGCCCAGGTTTCAACATTGTTCAACACTGTGGGCCGTCCCCAAAGTCCTTCTTCAACCGATCTGACATATTTTGGCTTAGGATTACCCGGCTTTCCTTCAATCGAGGTAAACAATGCCGTGGATTCACCACAGACAAAAGCACCAGCCCCCCTATTGATCCGGACATCAAATGAAAACCCTGAATTCAGTATATTTTCACCCAATAGCCCATAGGCTCTCGCCTGTTCCATGGCAATCGTCAGGTGTTTTATAGCCAAAGGATATTCTGCCCGGACATATAAAAACCCCTGTTCAGCGCCCAGTGCATAGGCCCCGAGAATAAGGCCTTCCAAAACAGCGTGGGGGTCACCTTCCATAATGGTTCGATCCATAAATGCGCCGGGGTCTCCTTCATCGCCATTCACAACGACATAGACAGGTCTTCCCTTTTTTTCAATGGCCTGAAGCGCAGAACGCCATTTGCGCCCTGCTGGGAAACCAGCACCGCCTCTACCTCTAAGACCGGAAATTTCAACTTCTTTAACGACCTTTTCCGGTGTCATGGTGGTCAACGCTTTGGCCAGAGCCTGATAGCCTCCGGCGATGATGGAATCATCGATATTGGTGGGATCTATTTTACCAATATTATGAAGCACCTTTCGGTCTTGAAGTTTATAAAAAGGGATATCTTCTTCATGCACTATCTTTTCACCGGACTGGGGATCTTTGTATAGTAACCGGTCAATAATTTCACCTTGTGCTACCGTTTTTTCAATGATATCCCCGGCATCCTTTGGTTTTACTCGCTGATAAAAAATTCCCTGTGGACGAATCAATACCAGAGGTCCCCTGGAGCAGAACCCCTGACATCCTGTGGTTTTAATACCTGGAATCACCTTTGCTTTTATCCCGGAATCGCTAAGGGCAGTTTGAATGGCATCGCTTACAGCTTCACTGCCGTTGGCAAGACATCCTGTGCCATGGCACACAACGATTTCAGGATGGTCAGGATCAATTTTCTGTTCCAATTGCTCTTTGAGTTTATTTAAGTCATCCAGGGATTCTAACCGCCATGGATCGTGTTGCAATGCTGCGCTCTGATTATGCATTTGGCTCTCCCTTTATTTTGTCCGGTGATAATTCAGTAACTTTTTTCATTTCTTTTTCTAATTTTCGCATTGAGGCCCCGGGATGGTATTTTTCATCCACCACCGCAACCGGAGCAATGGCACAGGCCCCCACACAATTGACCGTACTCAAGGTGAACATCATGTCTTCAGTAGTTTCTCCCGGTTCGATCTTTAATTTTCTCGACAGTCCATCAACCAGTTGCTGACCACCGTTCAAATGACAAGCGGTTCCCAGGCAGACTTTTATTTCGTGTTCTCCCGGAGGATCCAAACGGAAAGACTGGTAAAATGTCGCTACGGAATACGCCTGGGTTAAAGGAACCTTGGTATGTTCGCTAGCCAGCAGCATGGAATCATAAGAAATATGTCCCTGGTGTTCCTGGATATCCTGAAGCAGGCCAATCAGGTATTCAGGTTTAGGTGGATATTGATCCAATAAGTCATCAATATATTGTGTCGGATCTGCCATTTTATTTTCTCCTTTATTTTATATTTATCTGGTTGGGCTTTGATTCAAAAGCCCATAAGTTTTCATTTTTCGCCAGAGTGAAGAACGGCTGATTCCCAACAGGGAAGCCGTCTGGGTTCTTTTATTGCCGGTTTCATCCAGCGCCTGTATAATTTTTTCTTTTTCCGATTTTTTTCTTCCAAATTTTCTCAAAGGGATAATGGCTTCAAACTCAGGGTTTGCCGGCAGGTACCTTGAAAAAATAATAGGGCCTTTGACAAAAACAAAAGCATGCTCCATGACCCGTTCCAATTCACGGATATTACCAGGCCAGGCATAGGTTGAAAAAGACGAGAGCACTGCAGGATCAACCAACCGAACCTGTTTATTATATTGGTGGTTAAATTTTTTTATAAAATATGTCACCAGCAAAGGAATATCTTCAGTTCGTTCCCTCAGGGGAGGAAGGTGTATTGGAATGGTTCTCAACCTGTAATACAAGTCCTCTCTAAATTGCCCGGTCTTTTGAGCCGTTTCCAGGTTCTGATGGGTGGCTGCAATAATTCTGGCGGTTAATTTTATGGATTTGTCAGACCCAACCCGTTCAAACACTTTTTGTTCCAGGACCCTGAGGAGTTTTACTTGAAGGGAGGGTTTCATATCTCCAATTTCATCAAGGAAAAACGTTCCATTGGCAGCCAGTTCAAATCGGCCTGGTTTTGATTGGTCTGCCCCTGTAAAGGCTCCTTTTTCATGGCCGAATAATTCCGACTCCAACAGGGTTTCAGGCAGAGCAGAACAGTTTACAGCTTGAAATGTATTGTTCTGTGGTTTTGACAAGTTATGAATCGCCCGGGCAATCAATTCCTTTCCTGTGCCGCTTTCTCCTGTAATCAAAACACTGACAGGGCTTTGTGCAATGTCAGGAAGTTTATCAAAAATCATTTTCATAGCCTTGCTTTTACCAACCATTCCTTCAAAGGGTTTCATCACCTGGAATGGTATGGTTTTTCCCGAGGCCTTTTGAGCCAGGGAAAAGCTTTCTATACCGCCCACAAGAGTTCCGTTTTCATCTTTCAACGGGGCCACATTGACCAGGATTTTTTTGATAGAACCTTTATGATTTACAATGGTCATTTCCTGACTTTCACATGAGTCACCTTGATTAAAGATGTCTGCAAATGGACACTCATGCCTGCACCGGCCTGATTGGAAGACCTGCCAGCAGAATTTCCCGATAACCTGCTCTTTTTTAAAACCGGTCAGCTGTTCCGCCTGTGCGTTGAATGAATTGATTCGCCACTGGGTATCAATGGTAAAAACCCCTTCCGGCAGGCCATCAAAAAGATGACGATAATCAATACGGGGAAGATATGCTAATTTAGAAGAATCATTTCCCGAACCAAATTTTTCAGACACGGTATAAAACCGGACGATCACCCCGATGATTTCCTGTTCCCCTGCAAACAATGGAAGCGCACAAACACTACATGGTATCTGTCTGCCATTTTCATGAACAAGGTTAAAGTGAATATCATTTAAGGTAACCCCGTTGTTCAAAACGTTTCTCATTGCTCTGTGTGCTTTGACAAATGAACTTGTGTTAAATAATTTTTCCAACGGATAAGCTTTGCCAGGCTGTGGTGATATTCCAAGTATCTTGCATGCCGCAGGGTTTATACTCATAAGATGGAATGTCGTTGAAAGAATGATCATCCCAGTGTCAGGTGACTCTGAAATAGTCATTTGTCTATTTTGTATTCCTGATTTGATGAAGCTGCCATTATTCATTTGTACCTTCTATTATTCAATCCAAAAATTTCATCATTGCTTTCACAAGATCCGGTCCTTCGCAATAGTTCCTCTTCAATAGTTCCTTCGTAATGCTTCTTTAGTAATGCTTCCTTAGCAAGGAACGGGCCAAAGAACGTATCTAACTGAAATCACGAGGAATATGAATAATTGAGGCGTGGAAGGACATAAAAGTCTGTTTTCAAATGAAACAGATAAGAACTTTTTTAAAAATTGGTTTGATTTAATTTATTGAATATATTGAGAATTTGAATGAACGTTTCAGCATTGAAACGCTTGAAACACTTGAAACATAAATGGAAAGGAGTATCAATTCAAAAGATCGAATACTTTCATTTTTCGCCAAAGAGATGTTCGGCTGATGCCAAGTAAAAGGGCTGCATCTTTTTTTTTCCCTTTAGATCTTTTTAATGCTTGAACAACTTTTTCCGGAGTAAGATGGATTCTGTTGCTATGCGATACTTCCGAAAGGGTTGTTTGGTTAAAAACATCTAGTTGAGGAAGATTATCAGACAAAATTACCGGTCCTTTAACAAAAACAAAAGCATGTTCAATTGTCCGTTCAAGTTCTCTGACATTCCCTGGCCAATGATAATCAAAAAATAGATCCATCACAGCTTTGTCCACGCCTTTTACCTTTTTTTTAAACGTACTATTAAACGCACTGATAAAATAATTGACCAGCAAAGGAATATCATCCCTGCGGTCCCTCAAGGGGGGAATTATTATGGGCACTGTTCTCAACCTGTAATAAAAATCTTTCCGGAATGAGCCTTCTTCCAGTGCCTTGGATAGATCTTTGTTTGTTGCACAGATAATCCTTGCTTCCAAAGGGATGGGTATTGTTCCACCGACACGCTCAAATTCTCTTTGCTCAAGAACCCTGAGCAATTTGATCTGAAGGCTTGGTTTCAATTCTCCGATTTCATCTAAAAAAAGAGTTCCTCGCTTAACCAACTCAAATCGGCCTGATTTGGCTTTTGTGGCACCAGTAAACGCTGATTTTTCATGGCCAAACAATTCTGATTCAAGAAGAGTTTCTGCTAAAGCCGAACAGTTAACAGCAACAAAAGGATGTTTAGATCTTGTAGAATTATTATGGATCGAATGGGCAAACAGTTCCTTGCCAGTACCACTTTCTCCAGTAAGAAATACATTTGCTTCGCTGGCGGCAATATCCGGAAGAACTTTAAACAGGCGCATGATCGGTTTGCTTTGACCTATAATATCTGAAAAAGCATGCGAATCATTCACGCTTTTTGATGGTTTTATTTCTCCTGTAAGTGTTCGAAAAGTTTCAACTGCACCGACAATCAAACCTTGATCATCTCTTAAAACCCCGGTATTCACAAGTATCGTCTGAGGCCCCCCTTTTTTTTTCAGAATTCTGACATCCTGCTGCGTTCCTGCCTTCCCTGTTTCAAGTGCATCTTTGAGAGGACAGCCTAACTCACAGAGATCTGACCGGAAGACTTCCCAACAGTAACGTCCCAGGACCTCTTTTCTCGTATATCCGGTGATTTTTTCTGCGGTTTTGTTAAAAGAAGCAACCTGCCACTTGGTATTAATTGTAAAGACACCTTCAGGCAATGCTTCCAGTAAAGATTGCTGTTCCTTTAGAACGCTGTTGTTAAAGCTATCGTTGGCTTTATTTTCAAACGGTCTGAATGAAAGCACAAATCCCTGTATAGTTTTTCGGTCAGAATAAAGCGGATAGGTTGAAAACAGCATCGAAATGCCCTGGCCGGAAATCGTTTTCATCCGGCCGGAAATATTATTGTATACGACACCTTTAGATAAGGTCGTTTTGATGGCATCTTTAAGTATCTCTGAATCTTTTTTCCGGATAAAATGATCGATTAAAAATGTGCTGCCATGTTTCAAAACAGACCTTAGGACCTCCTGCGCCTCATCATTAAAACTCATGACACTCATGGCAGCATCCATGACAATCATGGCTTCTTTTTGCAGGTAAGCTTTATTAAATATCAATTGCTTTTCAGCTGGATTGTTTTTTTTAAATAAGGTTTTCATCTAAAAATATTTCATCCGGAAATAGCCCTTTAGCCTCCGTAATTGGTTGGAGAACGTATCTGTTCTCCAGCTACCCAATAGCATTTTATAGTTTATTTTCCAATATTTTTAGATATAAGATTTGCCAGCGCCCGATACAAAGCCCCAACAGCCAGTTCAGCACAATGCGTATGATCCTGGGGTAAAGTTTTCAAAAAGCTGGCCACTTGTTCCGGTTGTATATCCCACGCTTTATCTATTGTTTTTCCTTGAGCAAACTTTGCAACGGTGTTGCAACAGGCATTTGTATTCAAACATCCCTTAGTACAAAAAAAGACAGTTGTTAACACATTCTGATGACAGGATAAAAAAAATTCAACACTATCTCCACATTCTCCAATGCGCTTTCCATATCCATCTGGGTTTTCTATTCTTTCAATCTTATCTGTTCTTAAAGCCATCTCGATAAAATTTAGAGAGTGATTTTTAAACATCGTGGAATAATTTTCATTCATACTGTTTACTTCTTTCGATAAAAACAGGTGTCATTTTTTTAATTCAAAATTATTGAAGCTATGCCTTTGCCAAAATTCAAACAACACCTGTTTCTATTCAAATGTTTCTATCTGGGATCTATGCAGATTCTAAAGCTCTTCTGGTGGCCATATCCATCATAATTCTATCCCTTGCTTTATTGATACCCAGGGATTCGCGCTTTTTATCAATATGAGCGATCATTTTTCTGGCATGCTTAATTGGATCAACTTCTAAATCCCACATCCCCCCATATAAATCCTGAAGGTCTTCAAAAATATATTTTTGGAATACCGGGGCTCCGGTAGTCGGCAGCGTAACACCAAAAACCGTATATACACCGGACGCTACAAAATAGTGCCCAATGCTGATTGCTTTTTCACTCATCCATTCAGGTGCGCTTCCCGCCACAGGTAAATCACTGATGTCATTCCCCAGGCCTCCTGCTTTTACCATTTCGGTTGCAGCCAATAATATACGGCTGTTATCTACACAGGAACCCATATGAAGGACAGGAGGAATCCCCACAGTTTCGCAGACTTCAGCCAATCCAGGTCCGCAATAAGCGGCTGCAGATTCTGGTCTCAAAAGGCCCTCCATTGCACAGGCAATACCATTGCAGCCCGTTGTAATAACAAGAACATCATTTTTAATTAGTTCTTTAACAATCGCAATATGGCCCTCATTATGCTTGGTTCGTGCATTATTACACCCCACCACACCTGCAACCCCCCGTATCCGACCGTTAATAATATTATCATTTAAAGTATAATAGGATCCCCTGAAACTCCCCCCTAAATGATATAATACTGACTCAACTCCAAAGCCTGCAATCTGTGGGCCTTTTTCTTGTGGAATCATCACATCGGCCCCTCGGTTATTAAAATTATCAATTGCAATTTTAACAATCCGTTTTGCATCATCCAATGCATAGTGCTCATCAAATTCAATGTGAATAACATTATCCTGTTCCATTTTTGCAATGGGATGTGTGGTGATTAATTTTGTATGGAAACATTTTGCCACATTTGCCACATTTTGAAAAATACATTGAATATCCACAACCATGGCATCACATGCACCTGTAATGATAGCAAGTTCCTGCTGCAAGAATGTCCCGCAAAGCGGCACGCCATGGCGCTGAAGAATTTCATTGGCTGTGCAGCAAATACCGGAAAGCTGTATACCTTTAGCACCTTTTGATATAGCATAGTCTTCCATTTCTTTGGATTGTGAAACACCGACTATCATTTCTGAAAGAATAGGCTCATGACCATGAATAACAATATTTACATGATCCTCTTTCATTACACCAAGGTTTGCTTCAGATTCTATCGGGTATGGTGTTCCAAAAAGAACATCCTGTAAATCTGTTGCCATCATTGACCCCCCCCAGCCATCAGCAAGTGCCGTCCGGGTGCCTTGTTTGATAAGATTTTTGTAGTCCTGATCCACTCCTATATGGGTCCGATGCATAATTTCAACTATTTCTCTATCAATATTTCTGGGCTTAACACCTGTGGCTTCCCATTTTTTATAAAGTGCTTCAGGCGCACGTTTAAGGTAAAGCAATTCGCCTTCTGATTTCCCCCATTCATTTAATGCCTTTTCTCCGACTTCAACCGCAATTTCGTCAATATCACGATCCAGTGTCTCACCCTCAACCTCGATAGTGGTATCAACGCCAAAATAAGGTGCAATGGAAAGCAATTTAATGGGATCTTTTATTTTATAGTCCTTGGTTTCTTTGCGAGCAGCACTCACAAAAATTTCAGCCACACCTCGTCCATGATCTGAATGTGCGGCAGCGCCACCGGCAATCATTCTAATAAAATTCCTTGCTGCAATTGTATTTGGTGTTGCCCCACACAATCCTTTTCTATCATCTTCTCCTTCAATGCCTGATTTCGGCATAGGTAGACGGCAAGGACCCATGCTGCAATTTTTACAGCAAGTTCCCTGGGCACCTATATTGCAGGGTTTCATATTTTCTGCCCTGTCAAATACGGTTTCAATATTCAATTCCTGCGCTCTTTTGATCATTTTTTGGGTTGCTAAATCAATAGAAGCTTTAACCGGATCTGCTAACTTTTTGGCTTTCCCAGGTTTCTTCTTTTCTATTTTTGATGTAAGGCGGGTTACCTTCTTTTTATCCATTTAATCATCTCCTAATGTTAATTGTGAATTAATTTACAATTATTTCGTCTTCTGGTTTCTTTAAGCATTATGAATAAAACGTTAAATTTTTTTTATTCAAGACTGAATCAGACATCATGCCAGGCATTAAAAAATCAAAAATTCGATGTCTATCTTTTATATAAGCTGCGAGGACCTTATCTGCATTACCTGTGATAAATGAAATGAGCTTAATGCCGCTTTGTTCAATCTTTTGAGAATGAGCATCTGTAATCGCCCCACAGATAAGAATTCCCACCTGATATTTTTTAAAAATTGATAATGTCTGGGGCAATATTTTTTTTTGACTAAATTCTTTGAATATCCGGTTTGTAATTATAGATTTTTCCATATCAGCTATCATTAGGGTAGTGGCAGACTCAAATACGGGCGATATTCTATTTCCCCAAATTGTAATGGCGATCTTCATCTCTTTTTTCTCCTTCGAGGGACCATAAACAAAGTGATAGAGCTCTTTATAATATGTTTATAATTGGCTATGCTCGATTTTTGTATTCGGTTAAAATAGTATCCAATCGGTTTTTTATATAATCACTGGCGGATTGAACTTTTTTGCTAGTAAAGATTGGAATACTAGAAGACAATGTATCAATCTCTTGTCCAGGTATTCCAGTAATTTTGTTAATGGAAAAATGATCTATTTCTCCATCTTCATCCAAACGGCCACACCCGCCGAGAACACCAAGGTATTCCTTATTATAAAATATGGGGGCTACCAGTGACCATCTTTGTTGGCGCCATTGGCAAAAATGACGTCTCCTTGTTTAAATCTTTGAACAGCATCAATTACACGGCCGCTTTGATCATCAACAACTTTTACGCCTGCCGCTTCCAGGGTTTTAAATGCATTGGGGCCACAAAAACCTGTCATTAGCACTTCGGCATCCTCATTGGCGACCATGGCGGCGGCCTGGATGCCGGCACCTTTGAAAGCATCTTTGTTTTTTGCATTATCACAGGCTTCAAATTCTAGAGTTTCTGTGTCTACGATTAGGATGTAAGAGGCTCTTCCAAATCTTGGATCAAGTTCTGAATCCAGTTTATTTCCTTGAGCTGTAACCGCTATTTTCATTTTTTATTCTCCAATAAAGCTGATTATTGCATTCCGCCACCGCAAACCTGGTCATTTCTGATTTCGTTCAGGTTTCCGGCAATCAGATCCTTTACAACAGGTTCAATTTCAGGGCGTTGGTCATCATGAAAGACCTGTATTCCCACCTGCTTGAACCCCATCAAGGGGCGCATGCCAATACCGCCTACAATCAGTGCATTTACTCTGTTTTCCGATAAAAGATTGACAGGGACCATGCATCCGCCCTGAACATGTTCCTGATTTTGAAGAATAGAGATTTCTTTAATTTCACTATTTTCCACATCAACCAATGTAAATACATCGCAATGCCCAAAATGACCTGCCCTTGTTCCTTCAATTCCACCCTGACCATTTGAAGGGACTGCGATTCTTCCATTTTCCATAATTCATTACTCCTTAATATGTTGCATTAAATTGTTATACTCAGGGGGGGTAAAGGCTGGCAGGGAAATAACATTTTCGATATCAGAAAAAAGACTGTTGTTCCTGCTTATTAATATAGTTGAAATCATTTAGGAATTATGCTCCGCTTGTTTCTGCCAAAGGTTGATTATCCTTACTATTCTGATCAAATTTGGGGCCTCTTTTTCTTATCCTTTTGCTTTGATCATTTCTCTGATTCCAACCGGTTTGTTCATTGAAACGGCTTTTTCTATTTTGTATTCGACCCATGCTGCAGTTGCCAAACCCCTTGCCTGGCCCCCGTCTAAATCCCTGTTCATTTGCTTGTTTTCCTGGCATCTTATTCACCCCCATTTACTTAATCTCGGGTTATTTTTTTGTCAGAGCAGTATTCATCATTCATGCTCACAATTTTAGAATTGCAAACCATATGCCAAAAGATGTAATCAAAGTAATATTCTTAAAAACTGTATTGATTACAGAGTGTTACGACTATAAAAGAGACAATTAAAATGAAGACTATTTTTATAGAGAATCGCATTATTGCAACCTTAAGAGTCGCAACTTTCAATACTGGAAAAAAATTATTTTAAAGGGAGGGTGATTAAAAATTCAGTGAATTTATCCAATTGAGACTCAACTGTTATAGCGCCACCATGTTGTTTGATTGATCTTAAGGCGATAAAAAGCCCAAGGCCTGTTCCTTTATTACCTTTTTCAGAATAAAATAAGCTAAATATTTTATTTTTTTTATTCTCTTCCAATCCTTTGCCATTGTCTTTAATTGAAAAAATTACACTTGATTTTTTAATTTGGGTTATAAATTCAACCTTGGATTTATTTTTCGTTAATATACATGCATCAACTGCATTTTCAAGAATACTGATAATGGCTGAGAACACTGCCATTTTATCGATATTAAGCATGATATTCTCTTTTGGATATTTTATATTTAAACCAATATTTTCCTGATCAAATTTGGGTTGAATTGATGCTACAATTTCTTCTATCAGTTCACTTAAAAGAACACGTGATCTATCTATCTGTCTTTTTTTGGTATGGAATAAAATATCAAGCACCATCTGTCTGGTCTTTGATATTTTTTCTTTTACGATTTCCCAGCCTTCCGATATTTGCAGATTATCTTTTTTATTTAAACCCGATTCGATGAGATATGAGCCACCATCCAGTCCTGTCAGGACCTGCTTGAGGCCATGGGAAACAGCACCAATGTGGAGGCCAAGTGATGCCAGATGGTCCTGAAGCTCATGAATCATTGTGACATCTGTAGACATTTCCATGACATGTTTTATCCTTCCTTTCTCACCTGTAATGGCCGACGTCTGGATAAAAACATTTCGTACACTGGCATCTTTTAAAATGACCTCCATTTCAGCTGTGTGGGACTTGCCATCCTTAAATGTTTTTTGAACAGGGCAATCAGGGCAATGAGATGTTCTGCCTTTATATATCTGATAACAAGCCCTTCCTTTTTTATAACTAAAATGATCTTTGAATATTTTGTTTGTTTCAACAATGTTTAGATTTTTATCTTGGATCGTAATATAACTTGGCGATTCATTGAACAATTGGATATATCTTTTTTCCGATTCTCCAAGCTTTTGAGTTTTCTCCTTTACCAGGCCTTCAAGGTCTTTTGTGTATTTTTGAATTTTAATTCTATTGCTGATCCGGTCATGAGCTCTTTTCAAAGCGATATTAAGGACATCATTGTCAATGGGTTTTGAGATAAAATCAACAGCATCTAATTTTAAACTTTCAATGGCAAGCTTAAAGTCCCCATGTCCTGTAAGCATTATGACTTCAATATCAGGATGTTTTTTTTTGATATGTTTCAAAAGTGAAATACCATCCATACCTGGCATTCTAATATCGGTTAAAACAATATCAAATGATTCATTATCAATTTTTTGGGCAGCTTTTTTACCATCATCAGAAGTTGAGACATCATATCCATCATCCTGCAAGTAGATCTTGAGAACTTTTCTGATACCTTCTTCGTCATCAACAAGCAGAACTTTGGTCATCATATTGCTCGTCCCTATTCAATAGTGTTCTTATTATTCACCTGTATTTTTTGATATACATGTTTTAATAACCTCTTTAATATATTCAGGATCAGCATCTTTTGCAACATAAATTCTGGGTTCTGGAATATCATGTTCAAGACTTACATTTAGCATTTTTATATAATGAAAAAATGCGTTGCGATCAACCCCGGAAAAAAAAACAAGTGGTATTGATTTTAATTCAGGGTTGTTCACAAGCTCCTGATAAACCAAGGCCCCTCCCTTTTCGGGCATCATAACATCCAGAATGATAACCGAAGGCGTAACATCCTTTAACATTTTTAGTCCTTGCACACCATCTTTTGCAAGCAAAGGATCTAACCCCAATGAGCTAACAAGGGTTTTAAGATAAAACCTCATTTGAATCTCATCATCGATGATGAGAACCTTTAATTTATCTTCTTTTAAGCCCACTTTATAATTTATCCTGCCGATTAACACTTGCCACCGGACATGCTGATCTTAAAACAACCTGTTCCACTGTTGTCCCAAGAAGTGCTTCATCCGGATCAATATCCCTTGTATGATGCGCCATAACAATCAGATCTCCACTTGTTTCCCTTGCAAATTTTAAGAGTTCTATATAAGGGGTACCTTCCCAAATAGAGATCTCATAATTATCAAAATCATTCATTTGAGAAACATATTCATTTTCAATTCTTAGCCTGGCAGCTTTTATCTTTTCTTCAATTGTTTTTTGTCCAGGAGAAACGCCAGCCTGGGACGTATCAATATCAACCGCATGAAAAAGATAAAGCTTACATCCAATAAACTCTGCCATTTTATATGCAAATTTAAACGCTGCATTAGAGGCCTTTGAAAAATCAGTTCCAAAAATTATTTTATTAAAATACCAAAAACAGGTCTCACAAGGCCTGCTAATGATCAGAACCGGACACCGGGCTCTTCTGGCCACATTCTGCATTGTCGTGCCCACGATCCCTCTAAATCTAGGGGAAGAAGTCTCATCAGCCTTTGTATGGGACCCCATAATAATGAATTCTACATCCTCTTTCCTGGCAAATCTTAAAATTTCTGTCGATGGGATTCCTGCAAGAACTTCAAATCTGGGTTCTCCATGCTTTTTAATGAGTGTTTCATAAGTATTTTTTAATTCATCTTTAACCCAGTCAATATAGTCTGGGCCCATATTATCCTCTTCCCCGGTCAGATAATCAGTGATTGAAAAACTGCTTCCATGGGAAGGCACTCCAAAAACATGATAAATAATCAATTCCGACTTGTATTTCTCTGCAAGTTCAAAAGCAATTTTTGCGGCCGCATCACAGGCGGGTGAAGCGGTTGTGGCGAATAGTATTTTTTTAAACATAACTACCTCCTTATGGAACATTGTAACGGGTTAAAATTAAAAGACAGCTCCCAGGAAATACCTTCTACAAGTTCGAACAGCGTGTAAAAGGTGTCATACTGGAAAGCATCCTCTTTATCCCCAAAAACAACATGGTTTAATTTTCCTAATTTTAATTTATGATCTAATAAATCTTCCAAATGAAAAAACTTTAAATCTAAAATCTTTTTGTTAAATACTCCTTTTAAAGTGTTATAAAAGTTTAAACTCGGGGTCCCTGGGAATCCTTTTATTTCAATTGTTTTATAAAATAGTAACGAATTCAATTCCTGGGTTTTAAATCCAGAACTTATATTTTTTGATACAATTTCGAGTAACGATTCTAAAATTTCACTTATATTTTCCAGATCAGGATATCGTTCAACCATTAAAAAAAAAGAACCAAGAGTAAATCCATCATCGACCTCAATTGTATTTCCCAATAATTTCAGGACAGAACGGGTTATATTTTTTCCATTCTTTGTAATGAACCCATTTTTAAGCAACAAAATTTTTTCCACGATAAAAAAACCCCTTTCTTAATCTCTGGTGGTTTTTAATGGAATTTTAATAACAAACCGGGATCCTTTTCCCATTTCAGTTATAAAGTTTATCGTTCCATTGTGTTCTTGTATTATTTTTTTGGTTGTC
>JAAEKY010000358.1 GCA_024227235.1 Desulfobacteraceae bacterium
AAAAAGAAACAAGATATATTTACATCAGATATAGTATGGAAAGTGCCTACCCAAAAATTATAAAGAGTATGAAAAAAAAGATTACTATTGAGCAAATAGAGAATGCCCTGGAATTGACAAGGAAAAATGAACTTAATATTCAAGGTAATTTTATATTCGGAGATAAGGCGGAAACAATTGAGACTATGGTGGAGACGTTAAACTGGTGGTTTAAGCACCCTGAATATAATATAAACCTTTCACGAATTGTGCCTTATCCTGGAACGCAATTATATAAATATGCCATAGAAAAAAAATTATTCAAAAATGATAGAATTGAATACATAAAAACCGGATTCATTGGGTTAAAAAAATTGAATCTAACACAAATCCCAGATGATAATTTTACATCAATGATGGGTATTATTCTCAAGAATCTTCGTCCGGGGAAGTTAAAATCCGGAATATTAAAAGAACTTGAGTTAAAAGGCACAGACCCTTATCAGGGGCACACCTATTCTGCAAGGATCGAATGCCCTTATTGTAAAACCGACCTTGAATATTTCCCCATACATTCTAAATATATAAAATTTGCATTAAGGACCCTTGGAGATTTTGGCTTTGGATGCAGAAAATGTAATCAAAGAATGACTTTCTTACCTCTTGAAATAGAAAAATTATTATTCGACATTTCGAACCGGGAATCATCAAATAGATTCGCTGTTATGGGAAATGATGAAATAGTTGATCTTTTTATAAGAACCAGCTATTTCGCCCAGACTCAATGCAAGATAATTATCAGCGAGGAAATTCAGAATAGAAACATCCGAAATATACCAGTCAGGCGGTTGGCGCAGATTGAAGTTCCTGATGTTTTAATAGATGGTATACTCATTATTTCAAAAATGGATCCAGATTTGAAAAACAGAATGGGAAAAACTGCTATTCCAATATATGATATATCTGATGAATTTAGGTTTCTTAAAAAATGTAACAAAGAGAATGAAATTCAAGAACATCTTAATTATATGATGCAAAAAATAAATAATGCAAATGCTTCAGGGAATTTAAATGAAGTCAGTTTCCTGTTACTTGATTTGTTGGAACAATATCCAACGATTATAGATATCCATCGAAACATTTTGGATAATGCTGTAAAAAGGAATGATATAAATTTATTAATAGAAGCAAGCTTTTTTCTAAGTTCAGTGATGTCGATAAATGATTTTAAAATGATTAAATATTTTTTGATAAGCATTTTCCCAAGAATGATTGAAATAGGTAAAATTCTTGAGGCAAAGGAGTTGATTACCATTTTACTTTTTAATAACCCACAAGAAGATCAGCAACTTATTCTATCATTAAGAAAACAAATTGATGACAGACAAAATATATGTTGAAGTGATGGTTCAGATAGGCTGCAATATAGGAATAAATATGATTGCAAAATTATCCCAGAATATTAATACGAACAAGCAAATGAATGCAATAAAAGTAAGATTTATTCTTGATAATATCCATTGTGATATAATCTTTTAAGATAAAGACGATTTGGTCTCTGTGGCTACCTGCACTCTTGTCATTCGTGCCGCTTCTAGCTGAAGCTTTGATACGCCATCTTTTTGATACAATCTATCTTCATTTTCCCATAAGCTGCCATGCCATTTTGAATAGAAGAAAATCGAATCATCTTTTGAAATAGCAGATGTTTTCGGTGCAACTTGTATGAGTTCTAACCGGGGTAGATATTGAACGGTTTCTTGATGATTGGATATCTTGGTGGATTTTAAACAATAATCCAGAAACGCATAAACACCTGCTTTAGCTTCAAAACCGCCAATCTTTAAGAAGGTGTTTTTGTTAAGACAGAGAAAATGGTTGACCATCATAAAGGGTCTCTGGGTCTGCGCAGGGGGGAATTTTTTATCCACATACAAGTAGGAAGAAACAGGGCTGCCATTTGCATTGACTACCATTCCGGCATGGACGATATTGTTGAATTTATTAATAATGCGGGCACCAAAAATAGTGTTTTTATTAAAGTTTGTCATGCCTTCTTTTAAGGCTGTCAACCATCCCTGTGTTGGTGCCAGGGTTTTTTCCATAAAAATAAGAGTTTGTCCACGGGCAGCCACGGCAGCTTGATTTATTGTTTCCCAAAGGGTTTGATTGTTTTTATTTTGAAGAAAAAGAATATCTCCCTCAAGACTATTGGTGATAGCGGAGATATCAGGTGATAACGATTCAGGCATAATGAGAACAACTTCAAATGATTCGTTTTCAGAATGGGTTGAGATGGCTTCGAGAATCTCAAGAAATAATACCGGGTCATCAATGACAGGAAGAACGATTGTCCATTCAAGATCCGGTGCAATATCAGAAATAAGGGGGCCTGGATTTTTTGATTCCGCAGCTATAATTGAATCTGCCATGATTTCAATAGCATTTTGAATGCTTTTTTCAGGTTCATGAAGTTCTTTTTGAATATATGTCTTTATTCCTTCAGGGTTCATTAAGTCCATAAAATGGGTCTGTTGATGGATGTGTTCAGCAAGATGTTTGGGGGACATGGAAATGGCGGCATTTTGCTCTGATAATAAGGATGCATGATACCCTTTGGTGTCAAGGGATAGCTCCACCACCGGTTTGTCCATTGCCAGGGCTTCCAGGCCGGTTGTGCTGCCTTCTGTCAGAATGCAGATATCGCTTATTGCCATAAGATCATAGGTACTTTCTTCGCCATGGATGAGAAATAAAGATTCTTTTATTTTTTTATTCAAAGGACGAAGCCATTTATCAATCTCTGTTTTAATAGTGCCGGGATGAAATTTTATGAACAGTTGATTTTTTTTGGTATTTACAAAGGATTGGAAAAGTGGCATCAGCTCCGTCAAAGGAGGTAAATAGATCGAAAAAATCAAAAGGGATACAAGACCATTTGAATGATATCGCTTTCGTTTTTCAGCCCGGATATTATGGGTTTTAATCCTGGATATTTCCTGGGCTAAGTGAGTATTCCCAGCTAAAATCAACCTGTCTTCTGGAGCTTCATATGCGGCTAATTTTTCTTTGGTGGCATTGCCCCACAAAAGTGCCAGCGCGCTGTATTGAACATGACCGATAAAATTATAATTTTTTTCTTCTGTGGCAGTGGTTAAAAGGCCTTCTTGCAAGGTGATACAGGGAATATTTAATTTTTTTGCCTGAAAGGCAAACATTTTCCCCCATCGATTGACTTCATGCAGTGCCAGGCATACATCAGGTTGCTGTGTGGCTAAATAATTTTTAAAACCAATATATTCCTGGGCAGTTGAAAATAAAATTCGATCCATGAGAGTGGGCATGATGACCCCGAAGGCGGTATCTTTGAGCAGAGAGTCAGCAAAGCCGTTTTTCAGCATCTGATAGGTGTCACAAACGTCATTATTGTCAGAATCACTTATGTAATCAAACGCATGACAATATTCGAGTTTAGCTTCAATGGCTGTAATCTCCTGGGAACGATCTGCATTGCCAACAAGGTATCGTATATCAGCCCCTGATGCTGCAAGCTGCTCCATAATTGGAACAATAAATCGTATATGATGTTTTAATGCAATGTAGGCAACAATTTTTTTATCTTTCCAGAAAACATCCATGGAGAACTCCCTGATTAAGGTGCTATTTTTTTTATTTTGCCAGAAACCATTTCCTGGAGGATATGGGATAGTTCAGTGGTTGTATTGTGACGGGCAATTATTTTTTCTATATGATCTTTTAATTCTTTTTTTGTATTGACCGTTATGGGATTTTCTGATGGGTTTGGGGATACATAAGTATCCACAATCACACAGGGCATCCCCATTTCCTTTGCAATAAGTGTAATATAACAGGAGCAGCAGGCAATCACTGCGTCAGCCATTACCATTTCCACAGGTGACTCAATATCATGAAACGAATAGGAATAAAAAGAACCAAGAGATGTGGCGCAAATTGTTTGAACGATGTCTTTATGATGATGCGTGCCACGGACTTCATCTTTTCCAATGGAGAACATCAAATGGATATGGTTTCCAAACGCTGACAACCTCTCCAGTAATATTTTGTATTCATAGCTCGTGGCAATGCAGTGGGGAATGTATAGAATGGTTTTGTCTTTTGGAATATGGAGAGTTTTCTGGTAGTGATAAGGAACATTCAGACCATTTTCCCATAACTGGCTGCCCCCTGTACTGAACACTTTCCCCTGGTATTGTGGGAGTTTCCATATACTTGCTTTAAGACCATGGTGTTCTAAAGAAAGGTATTCAAAACTTCTATTGTTGGTGGTGATGATGCCGTCCAGCAGGGAAGCCAGCATGGTCCATCTTGTATCAAGTGGAAGCATCTCATATCCTGAAATGGGCAGACTCACTTTTTGGGCAAGGGAAATCCAGGCATAAAAAATATATTCTTCCTCTCTTGATGATCCCAAATGTGATGGCATCTGTAGAATAATTGCTTTAACATTTTCAATATTGGGAAACTTTAATTTTGTTTCTGATACAGTGCCTTCAGCAAAATCGTCAAGAACAAGTGTCCTCCATACTTTAAGCCCGTTTGAGAACTCAAGATCCTGCACAAGATTCCTTTTGTTGCAAAAGGCCTCATATGAAGAATGCATTTGTTCTTTGGTGGCTGTAAATATTTTTGGGTTTAGTTTTTTAGTTATTTTCGCAAGTTCCGGATGCATCCCTGGAATCATGACCTGAATATGAATATCGGTAAGATTTTTTTTTATAAGGGTCAAGAAATTAACAATCAAAGGTGATATCTGGTTTGCCTGAAGTACCCATAAAACTGTTGGTTTGATATTGGTGCCCGCCATATGATATTTCTTTTTTTTTTAATAGTCAGGTTGGGTTTAGGTGGACGTTTAACCGGTTCTAAAAATTGGTATTTCATGCAAGACCGATTAGAATTAGTCGTATTCTAAACCAGTTTCTGTTCCTTTTATCACTGTAATTAGTAAACGCTTTTTAATAAATTTGT
>JAAEKY010000359.1 GCA_024227235.1 Desulfobacteraceae bacterium
CCATTTTGCCTGCGCCTGTTGTCAAGGGATCGGCACTACCCAAAATTCACAATTCTCGGGGCTATGGGTCAGATTCAGAGCATACACTCTTCACCTCGTTTGACTTATGTACCTCCTCTAATAATCGGAACAGATACACTACCGGGCGGTTGACTAAGCCTTACCCGGGAGGGCCTATGCTTTCACATTCCCTCTCAACAATGAACCAGCGCCAGGTTCAAACGACAACTATTGTTGACTCTTTGGATGGTATATCACAGTTAACCATCGGAATATTATCTTTGACTTTTGAATACCATGATATAAACCATTATGTTCCTGTCTCCTGCAAATCTTGTTGATGATTTCACAAATGCTTATGGATGGTTATGCAAATGCCGAAAAAACCACCCGCCTGATTCAGATATTTGGACCCTGAAAAGGGAATGGGAAGATAAATCCAAAGGAATCATTAATACATTTGCCTCAGGCTCTTACAAGTTTAATGTGCAAAAAAAGATTAGACTTGCCTGTGGTGAAACCATTGCTATGTGGTCTTCAAAAGATTCCCTTGTTATTAAAGTTCTGACCGGTATTCTCCAGAAAAAACTTAAACCATATCTATCTGAATACTGCTATCATTTAAATGGGCATGGGGGGGGGTTAAAGGGAGCTGTCCGTGATGCCATGGACGATTTACCCAAATACAAGTTCTTCTGCGAGACAGATGTAAAATCTTATTATGATAGTATTGACCACTATATCTTAATCATGAAACTGCATGATTCTATTGGTGATAAAACAATAATCGGGTATGTCTGGTAGTTTCTCAACCGGGTATGGTATTTCAGCCGAATCCATGAGTAGAATTTTTGATCCCTATTTCACAACTAAAGACCAAGGAAAAGGGACAGGGCTTGGACTTGCTGTTGTTTATGGGATAGTAAAAGAACACAAAGGTGATATCACGGTAGAAAGCGAAGTGGGAAAAGGAAGCACTTTTAACATATTGTTTCCCATAATGGAAAAAGAGCTGGTCGTGTTGTCTGAAAAAACCATAGCTGATTCAAAATTTGGCAATGAACGTCTACTGCTGGTTGATGATGAAGAATCTATAGCAAAGTTTGAATCCCAAATGTTAACCCGGTTAGGATATAAAGTGACATTTCATGTTAAAAGTCATGAAGCTCTGCAAACATTTAGAGCTAATCCCCATGATTTTGATCTTATCATCACAGACATGACTATGCCGGACATGACCGGTGAGCAGTTGGCTAAAGAAATTTTATCAATAAAATCGGATATCCCAATAATTATTTGCACGGGATTCAGTGAACGGGTTAGCAAAGAGCAAGCTGAGATGATGGGTGTGAAAGGTTTTTTGATGAAGCCTGTCACAAAATCAGATCTGGCTGAAATGGTTCGAAAAGTGCTGGATGAAGCTAAAGTTGATAAAGGAAATTGATGTAGTAAAAAAGTGTTTAATGTGTCTATCTACAGTCGCTGTAGTCCCTTGAGCAAAAAGAGTTTGATTCTTTTTCCAGTGCTCCCTGGTTTGAAATCTGTTCTGGAGATTGATCATACCATGATTCCGCACCTTGGAATTACTGATTTATCGTATAGATATTATACAAAAATTTAATATTTTGAACACACAAATTGATGCAATCTTTAGTTTATGTCGTTGTCTTTTACATTTTGATTTCATATTGAATGCTATTGAAAACTATGGTAGATTTTTTTATTATGTCTATCGAATTATCCAAGTTAGGACACAAAATTTTTTGAAAAATTAAATTCAGATTTTTGTATATGAAGCAATTCTCAGAAAGTGAGGTGGGTTATGAAGTTAATCATATTTGTATTTATTGGCCTAATTGCCCTGACATCAACGGCTTTTTGTGTTCAAGACGTAACGATTCTTGTTGATGATGGAGACTGGATTCCATATAGCTATAAAGACAAAAATGGAAATATTACCGGCGTTTACCCTGAAATAGTCAAAGTGGCTATTTCGCGGATGCCTGACTATACTGTCAAATTTCAAGGAATGCCTTGGTCACGAGTCAAGCTTCAACTCAAGGAAGGTCGATCCTTTGCGATGCTGCCTCCATATTTCCATGCCCATGACTGGTTGACTGATGATGAACCTAAACGTCCATATATCTGGCCTTATTCTTTGCCGTTGCTTACCCAAACTGATATCGTGGTTTGTAATGCCATGAAACTGGAGACCTCCCGTCTAAACTGGCCTGAAGATTACCAGGATTTATCTTTTGCAATACAGAGGGGAGAAGGAAGCGCGGGTGAAGAATTCAACAAAATGGTTGAAGACAAGAAGATCAAACTCGTTCTTGCTCGATCTAATCTGCATACCATAAAACTTTTACTTCTGGGGAGAGCGGATTGCACTGTTATTTCCAAGAAAGTCTTTCATTGGCAGGTTAATGAAATGAAGAAAAATGGAGACTATGCACGTTTGGGTAAAGTGGTATCATTACAAAAATCTAAAACTATTAGAGCCGATGAAGGGTATTTAGGCTACACAGATATCAATGCTGAAAAGAATTTCCCATTTAAGAAAGATTTTGTCATTAAGTTTGACATTGAAATTTATAAAATGAAAAAAAGTGGAGAAATTCAGGAAATCATTAAAAAATATATCGATTTCTGATTTTGTATTGAACTGTGAATAGTATTCTACACAGTAAGTAGATAGAAAGCTTTAA
>JAAEKY010000360.1 GCA_024227235.1 Desulfobacteraceae bacterium
AAGGGTTTGTATCTGTTTCGAGAAAAGTTTTATGACCATGATTAATGAGAAGCAAAATGAATAAAGAAAATCATATAAATTGGCCCCAAAAACATAAGGTTTTAAATGTGGGTGTAAGTGCAACTACATATGATGAAGTTGTACATCTCATTATGTTAGCGGCAAAAAAAAGCATTCCAGCATTGGTCACAGCATTGCCGGTTCATGGTGTGGTTACGGCGAATAGTGATCCAAAGTTTTTTTCGAAACTGGACGCGTTTAATCTGGTGGTTCCTGATGGGCAGCCAGTCAGATGGGCATTAAACTGGCTTTATCATACCAATCTTAAGGACAGGGTTTATGGACCTGAAATGATGCTTCGGCTCTGTAAAAAGGCTGCTGAAGAAGGTATCTCCATCTATCTTTATGGAAGCCACCCCTACGTTGTTGAAAAATTACAAAGAAATCTTATAAAGCAATATCCGGATTTAATCGTTGCTGGGTATGAATCCCCCCCATTTCGCCAGCTAACAAGACAAGAAGACTGTGATACAATAAATCGAATTAATAAAAGTGGGGCTGGTTTGGTTTTTATTGGTTTAGGTTGCCCGTTACAGGATAATTTTGCTTATGAACATCAAGGAAAAATCAACAGCATATTACTATGTGTTGGTGCAGCATTTGATTTTCATTCCGGCAACAAGATAATGGCTCCAGGCTGGATGCAGCAGTATGGCCTTGAATGGCTCTTTCGATTAATGCAGGAACCCAAACGCCTTTTTAAACGATATTTTTATACGAACTCAACCTTTGTTTTTAAAATCATATTTCAAACTATAAATCAAAAAGTTTTACGAA
The DNA here is from genome assembly GCA_024227235.1 of Desulfobacteraceae bacterium. Lineage (GTDB taxonomy): Bacteria > Desulfobacterota > Desulfobacteria > Desulfobacterales > Desulfobacteraceae > Desulfobacula. The sequence goes on from JAAEKY010000360.1 coordinate 838, forward strand.
AATAAATAATCTATTGTGGGAGTAGACCTTTAATTTTTTTATATTATCAGGAGTTATGGTGAATAACTTTATTTTGATCATTCACAAAATTAAAATTAATGTTAAGGAAAACGGCATTGTCTTTTTGATAAATAAATTGTTTTCCAACTTTTGGAAAGAACTTACCAAGGGCAGACAATACCTTTTTTCTATTGATTGTGATCACATCTCATCTGAAAAGATAAAAATGACGAACAGCGTTGGTATTGAAAGCTTTCGATCAAAAGATGAGATATCCAAAAAATACTTAGAGGACTTAAAACAATTTGTTAAGAAAAAACACATGGATGAAAAAACCTGTAATCATTATTTGGATAAATTATTAGAAATCTTTAAAAATGGTGGTGAAATAACGGTGGGTAAGATCGATGGTAAAATAGTCGGGTTTCTATGGAAAATGCATTCACATAACGACTACCAACAGCACTTTGAGTTGTTCCCCCTGCTGCCGCAAGATGGCCTGGTCTTTGCTGGACATGCCTTACCGCCCTACAGGGGAAAGAGTATTGTCCCTACCTTAATTCGATATAATAGCGTGTTGCTAAAACAAGAAGGCGCCAAACGGATTTTTGCAACGTGCAAGGAATGGAATCAGTCAAGCCGGAAGTGTATTTTAAAAGCCGGATTTAATCAAATCGCTTTGGGTCGTTCTATCCATTTTTTTGGGAAAAGAATTGTTATCTGGCATTAAACAATTCCTTCATGGGGATTCTTTTGAATAGCTTTACAATAGAAATTGATCAAATCAGTAAAAGGGATTGGCAGTCCAATATTAAACGATTTGATGACGCAACAATC
>JAAEKY010000361.1 GCA_024227235.1 Desulfobacteraceae bacterium
GAAAACTGTTTTTTGAAACTGGAAATCAGCTCATTATGGGATAATCGGGGGACCGCATACTTAATTCCGACAAACATCAATAATTGAGTATGCTGTTTAAATGCATAAGTATTATAAAAGATTATAGATACAGAGAAACCTCCCTGCGGTAAAACCACTCGAAATTTTTAAACCTGCTGATCCCTCCGTGTGTCCATTAGCTGATCCATGACTTTCTGACCGAATTCATCCACAGTCTGCCCGAATGCTATGGTTTTGACCGCATTGCTTTTAATCAGCACACCATCACAATCAAACACGACTGCTGATAATTATTGTTTTTCCACTGTCTGATTCCTTCTTGTCGAACTATCTGCTCATTTCTCATTTTTTTATTGCTACAATCAATAATCCCTGGACCGGATTTCCCGACTGATTCCTGACATCGGCTTTGTTTATTTCTATTAATTGTAATCCATGCTGGTTCAGACACTCCTGGATATATGTCTGAGAATGAGCATAGCGGCCGCTGGGAAAAAGTTGGTAACCCGTGCTGTTGTCTTTCAGTTTTTCTACTGAAAATGCAATTTTCCCTCCGTTAACAAGATATGAAGATGCGGATTTTATGATCGTATCCAAATTCCCAAAATAGACAAAGACGTCAGAGCTGTATATCAGATCAAATTTTTGAGGAAAAACCCAATCCTGAAGGATGTCAAAAATTTCAAGTCGATTGTAAATTTTCTTTTCAAAAGCCTTTTCGAGCATCTTTGACGATACATCAACACCTGTCAGGCTATTCGCAAACGGTCGATAGAGCTGAGCGCCCAGACCAGTGCCACAGCCAAGGTCCAGAATAGTCATCTTTTCAGTCAAATAGGGACGGACAAGATTAAAGAGGAGTTCAGGCGTTTTATATTCAAGCCCTTCAACCAGGATAGTTTCAAAATTTTCAGCACACTGATCAAAGATATTGCGTACATGTTCCACTGGTGCGGCATCAGGTGTTTCAATCCCCCCCATGCTTTGGAGCATGAATTTTGCTACTTCATTGTCCGGCTGTATTTTAAGCACTTGCTTGTAGTGCTCTTCAGC
>JAAEKY010000362.1 GCA_024227235.1 Desulfobacteraceae bacterium
AAAAACCAACCATGCTTCTTTCATCATCAACAACAAGTATTTTTGTTTTTTCACTTTCCATAAACAATGTTTCCTTGAACCATTGTAAGATGTGTATCACCCTTAACTGTATATCCTTTGAAAGGAGTGTTCTTGCTCTTTGAAAAAAAGGTTAAAGGGTTGATTTCAAATTCCTTTATAGGGTCAATTATCGTAATATCTGCTGGGACACCTTTTTCTATATTTGCTTTAATACCAAGAATTGATGCTGGTACTTTGCACATTTTTTCTATTAAATTTTCAAAAGAAATAATTTCATCATGCACAAGTTTTAAAGAAAGCGATAAAGAAGTTTCAAGGCCTACAATTCCAAACGCTGCCTTGTCAAACTCAAGATCTTTTTCAACTTCAGAATGAGGAGCGTGATCTGTTGCGATTACATCGATTGTACCATCAGCAATCCCATTAACTATTGCTTGTCTGTCATTTTCAGATCTTAAGGGAGGATTCATTTTTGCAAAAGTATTGTAGCCTCTGACTGCCTCATCAGTAAGTAAAAAATAATGAGGCGCTGTCTCGCAGGTTACATGGATGCCCTCTTCTTTTGCCTGTCTTATGGCATCAACAGATTCTTTTGTGCTGACATGACAAATATGAAGTTTTGCACCAGTAATCCTGGCAAGTTCTATATCTCTTTTTACTGCAACGCTCTCAGAAGCGTTTGGAATACCTTTAATGCCAAGCTGAGTTGCAACCAGTCCTTCATTCATTGCACCATTATCTGCCAGTCTTCAGTCTTCTGCATGGGATAAAACCGGAAGATTAAGTCCTTTTGCATATGCAAGCGCCTTTCTCATTAGATTTGGATTCTCAACCGGTTGACCATCATCAGTTACAGCACAGATTCCAGCGCTTTTCATATCACCAAATTCAGCAAGCGCTATGCCTTTAAGTCCCTGGCTGATGGCACCC
>JAAEKY010000363.1 GCA_024227235.1 Desulfobacteraceae bacterium
CAATTTTAATTGTCCATCCAAGATATTATGATGACTTTCAATTTTATACAGGCGATTAATCACGGATTTTAAGAAATTATGGATTATGATTTCAGGAAGAAAAATTGATAAGTGTTAAATTAAGAGGCTTGAAGAAAGGGGACAATGGAAAAATTGTTTGGGTTTTTTTGTTAGTAAACAAAAAATATATGAAAATTTATTGAATGTCAATCCTATTAGAACAATTTCAATGAACTCGACTTTTCTTTCCGCTGTGAACCGTGCGCGTCCGGACGCAATCACATGTTCACTACAATATCTTAATATCGTTCTTGATTAAATCATATGCGAAATCAGGGTTCTCATGAGATCTTAATATTTCATGCTTAGCGGCAAGTTAATTTCGTGTCAATGCATTCGTATTACTCTTATTTTTTTGCAACAACACAGTGTAGGACAGATGTTCCTATCATTCTTGATTCGATACTGACACCGCCTGAAAAACCTGAACGAATCAAAAGATTCTTAACTTCACCCTTAGAATAAAGACGGAAGACTTCATTACTTAACGATTTTTTTTCTAGCTGTGCAATATCTTCAAAGGCTAATAAAAACTTACCGCCAGGTTTCAGAATGTCAGCAATTTTTTGGGCAGTATTTTCCGGTTCCGGCCAAAAATATAATGTGTTTACGCTACAGGCTTTATTAAAACTGTCCTTTTTAAATGGTATCTCATCAAAATTCCCTTTAAGAATTTTAACTTTACCGAGTGCAATATGGTTCTTATTTCTATTTTGGGCCATCGATACCATTGTGCTTGAAAAGTCTATACCTTCTATTAGCCCATTATCAATTTGATTTGCCATATCATAAATCAGTTTCCCGGTACCAAAACCGATTTCTAGAATATGATCGTTCTCCTGTACAGACAATAATTCATTTACAAATCTATTCAGATTGGCATTGCCCTTATTAAATACAATGGACATTACCAACCGTCCAAATAATCCTGTGGGTTTTCTTGCTTGCTTTGAAAAAAAAGTTGAAAATCTCATATTGTTAATTCTCACGAATCATGTAACTGAATTGAAAATTTGGACAATAGAGTGCTCCTTTTATTCCTAACCCGGCGTCATGGCCTCCGCCGTCCCACTTCCTCTCATATTCTCCGCAAGCATATTGCAGAATAACGCCCCTTGTGAAATTGCATCATCAAGAGCTATATGCGTGTATGGCAAATCATCAAACCAATGCTTTGGCATACTATCCTTGTCCACATCGTAGAGGTTCTTCTTCATCAATGCCATCGCATATGTCTTTATATCCAGGGCAAAGTACGAAAATGGGCTCTCCCCTGCGAACCTGTGCAAGTAGTATGTAATGAACATGAAATCGAAGACTGCTGGATAGCCTACAAACAACGGTTTGCCTGGTAAGCCCTTCAACCATGAAACGTACTGTGGCATTATGATGGCAGGCGGTTGTGGATTCTTGCGGCATGCCTGCCAAGCTAAAGGTTGTGATTCCCACCAAGCCATTGTCTCCGGATCAGAACTTGCACCTCCGAGTGTCTCAAGGTTGGCAAAGAATGTCCCCACAAGAGTCTTATCGGCCAAATAGGCTGCTGATGCAAAACTGAGCATAGAGTTCAACCCTGGGGCAGGACCATCAGTTTCAATATCTGTACTCACATAAATTTCAGTCATATATCACTATTCTCAAAATTTCTTGGCAACAATAGCAAATTCTGTTGATTCAGAGGTGAAGGATTTACCAGCAACATCTGAGTATAATTCTTCTACATAAAAACCGTTTTCTTCGAATTCATTTTTAAGTGAATCTTTGCTGTAACACTGTAACCAGTTGTTTTGATGTATGGTCATTTGTCCACAGCTCATCTGCTGTATAAAATTGAAAAGGTGCAGGGCGTGAATTTATAACCTTTAGTTCTTTAAACATAATGACTCCTTGGTGCATCGAATTTCTCAGTGACGATGAAATCGAGTCCGATAAAGAAAAATATTAGAAAGTCCTTTAACCAAATATACAGAATTCAGTTTACCCCAGTGTTGCAAAAGTCGGAGGGCTTCAGAGCCAAGGCGCCAAGGGTAAAGCCGTAGTGTGCTACTGCGAACCCTTGCCAACGCCGGATCTGGAGTCCTCCGACTTTCCCGGAGG
>JAAEKY010000364.1 GCA_024227235.1 Desulfobacteraceae bacterium
AAGGAATAGCCAAGAAACCACCCAAAGACAAAGCATTGGCAAAAGTTGAACAGGAACTGCAATATACCAAAGAGAATCTGCAGACGACTATTGAGGAATTAGAAACATCCAATGAAGAATTAAAATCCACCAATGAAGAACTGCAATCCACCAATGAAGAACTGCAATCCACCAATGAAGAGTTGGAGACTTCAAAAGAAGAGCTCCAGTCTTTGAATGAAGAATCTGCCACTGTTAATGCAGAGCTGCAAAGTCGGATTGATGAATTGTCGGCCACAACAGATGACATGAAAAATCTTTTGGATTCAACCCAGATTGCAACGATTTTTCTCGACACTGACTTTTGTATTCGACGATTTACCCCTACTGTAACCCAACTGATCCCATTGAGTAATAGTGATGTCGGGCGGCCCGTTGATCATTTTGCAACCCAGTTAAAGGATGTGAAACTTTCCGATGCTGCAAATAAGGTCCTCAACGATCTGGTGATCAGAGAAGATGAGGTGATCACTCATGATGGTAGGATGTTCAGATTAAAAACCTTACCCTATCGAACGGTTCAAAATGTAATTGACGGCGTGGTATTAACATTTGAAGATATTACCGAACAAAAACAAATAGAGTTGAAGCAGAAAACAAATGAAGAACAGCTTCGTACAATTATAGAAAGCACTGAAGACATCATCGCACTTGTAGACCTTGATGGGAAATATTTGCATTATAGCGGTTCTGATAAATATGGTTTGGTTCCGGAAAAAGTTGTGGGCAAAACAGTTTTTGAAATTCTTGGTGATGAGACAGGAAAAATGGTGTTTAAACAAATTAAAGCGGTGGCCAAAACAGATAAAAGTCAATACGATGAAACAACCTTGAATTGGCACGGAAAAATGATATACTTTGAGGATTTTCGATATCCGGTAAAAGACAATAAGGGGCGCATCATAGCTGTGGGTACCATTGGTCGTAATATCACCAAAAGAAAAGTAGCAGAACTCATGCTCGAAAAAACGGAAAGCCGATATAAATTGGCCTTGAAAAATTTACCAATTATAGTTGCCGAGTTTGATCTGGATCTTCGATATACCTGGATTTATAATCCTCATCCGGATTTTGATGTAGACAGTGTATTAGGCAAGCGAGATGATGATCTTGATCAAAATGAGGGAACCACAGCACTGGTGAAAATGAAAAAGGAAGTGATTAAAACCGGTAAAACTAAAAGAAATAAAATGACCTTTTCACTCTCAAATCAAGATCATGAATATGATATTGTCATCCAGCCCACTTTTGATATAGATGGCAAAATTATTGGAGGAACTTCAGCGGCATTTGATATTACGAATGAGTCCTAATACAATGATACTTATAAGAATGAAATAGTTACATGAAATTATAAGCTATATCCATTTAATGGTCGGCACAACATGACAAAAGAATTATTTTCAAAGGATAAATTTTTAGAATTAAGGCGTCAGGCTGAGGCGTTACTAAGCGCAAAAGAGGGTATCGCTATTGCGCAGTTTGATGGCGACCCCCTTAAGCTGATCCATGAACTACAGACCCATCAGATCGAGCTGGAATTGCAGAACGATGAGCTACGCCGTACCCAGGAAGAACTGGCTGTTTCTCAGAAACGTTATTTCAACCTCTATGATCTGGCACCGGTGGGCTACATCACCCTCAGTGAAAAGGGGGTGCTTCTGGAGACCAACCTTACTGCTGCCACCCTCCTGGGCAAAAGCCGGAATGAAATGATCAAGCAACCTATTAGTAATTTTATCCTCTCAATGGATCAAGACTTATATTACCATAATCGCAAACGGCTCTTTGAAACCGAAAAGCCACGAAGACTTGAACTGCGGATGGTTCAAACTGACAAGCTGCATTTCTGGGCACAGATGGACATGACTGCTGTGCAGAATGAAGACGGCTCTCGTGTCTGCCAGATTGCCATCAACGATATTACCAAACGCAAACAGTCGGAAGAAATTCAGCAAGATAATCAGAAATTTCTTGATAGCATTATTGAGCAAAGCCCACATCCTACCTGGATATCCGATACAATGGGGACAATGGTTCGAGCCAACCCTGCTTTAAAAAAAGTATTAAATCTATCTGATGAACAATTGATAGGTAAGTATAATGCTTTCGAAGATAAGCAAATTGAAGCAGATATCCTTAAGGTTCTTAAAGATGCTCTTGAGAATGGAAAAACGACTGATTACGAATTAGATTGGGTTGGTAATAAAGCTGGAATCAAAGGGGTTGAAGACGGAAATAGAGTGTATTGTGAGGGTACAATGTTTCCAATTTATAACCAAAAAGGAGCGATTACGCATGCTGTTATAACATATAAAGATGTGAGCCATAGAAAGAAAGCCGAGGAAGCCTTACTTAGAAATGAAGAAGAGCTACGTGCTATCGTGGATCATTCAGTAGATGCCATTGGTGTTTCTCAACAAGGTATTCACAAATTAGTAAATCCTGCCTATTTGAAAATGTTCGGGTATCAGAATGCAAAAGACTTAATCGGAAAGTCGATTTTTGAATTGATTGCACCGGATGAAAGAAAAAAAATAAAACAATTTGTATCTGACAGAATTAAGGGCAGGCCTGTAGGTTCCCACTATCATACCAGAGGTCTTAAAAAGGATGGGGTCGAATTCGATATGGAGGTAAATGTCGCCCAGTACGGGCAAGAAGATATTAAGAATACTTTGGTTATTCTTCGTGATGTTACAGATCGAAACAAATTAGAAGAACAAGTGCGCCAGTCTCAAAAAATGGAATCCATTGGAAATCTTGCCGGTGGAATAGCGCATGATTTTAATAATCTTTTGTTTCCCATTATTGGTATGTCAGAAATGTTATTAGAAGATCTACCCCAAGATAGCCTTGAATATGAAAATGCTCAAGAAATTTTTACTGCTGGCAGAAGAGCTGGAGATCTTGTTAACCAAATTCTTGCATTCAGCAGGCAGTCTGAGCACAAAATGTCACCTGTACGGGTGCAGAATGTGCTAAAAGAGGTTTTAAAGCTTAGTCGTTCAACTATTCCGGCCAATATTGAAATACAACAAAATATTCAACATAATTGTGGGTTAGTCATGGCAGATCCCACACAAATTCATCAAATAGGAATGAATCTAATCACAAACGCTTTTCATGCTGTAGAAACCCAAAATGGTACTATAGATATAGAGTTAAAGGAAATAACCCTAAAAGATAACGAGCTATCTGGCAGCGAGTTGCAATCAGGACAATATATCAAATTATCAGTGTCAGATAATGGAACCGGGATGTCTGAAAATACTATCCAAAAAATCTTTGAGCCATATTTCACGACAAAAGGACCGGGTAAAGGTACTGGCCTTGGGCTCGCAGTGCTATACGGGATTGTGAAGGAACATAACGGAGAAATTAATGTAAGCAGCGAACTGGG
>JAAEKY010000365.1 GCA_024227235.1 Desulfobacteraceae bacterium
CCAATATGCGAAGCCCGTCTGTGAGGAAAAATCAACATTTTAAGTCAATTTACGTCCATTTCCTGTAAAAGGACGTAAAATGCCGATTTTAAATCAAAGACAGGCTTTACGTTTTGGACTACTGTGAAATAACCAATGATCATATTATCTTGACACAGATGTCAATCTAATTGTAAAGAAATTACGCTTCTTAGCCACTTTGCAGAATTAGATTATTGCAGTTACTTTAGGATTCATCACTGCCTGAACATGGTGGATGTTTTCCTTTTTTTTAATACCAAAATGCCATCGTTTTGCGGAAATCAACTTTTTGTAAGTAGTTATCGTACGGGCAAAGTATGATTCTTAGACCATAGTGTTTATATCAAACAAAAACTTAAAGCATTGGCTACAATTTACAAAAAACCGCATGTCGATATGATGATTAGTGTAGACATGAAAACGATTAAAAGTTCAGGTATAAAAAAAAACACCCTGTACTTTAAAAAGAATTGAACCACGGGCGGCGGAACAGGTGGGGCAGGGGGCAGCTGCCCCCCTGCCCTCTCACCAGGGTTGGTAGCCAACC
>JAAEKY010000366.1 GCA_024227235.1 Desulfobacteraceae bacterium
AACACCTGGCACCAGGCAGCCTCTTCATCTCAAATAGATATGGATTTTTATCTCAGGCAAAGAGAAAAAGATGAGATTTTACCCTGGCAACATCTGGAAAGCGGTGTTGATTCTTCTTTTCTATTAGAAGAACTCGATAAAGCTTTCTTGTCATCATATACTGCCGACTGTAGGTATCATGGTTGTCATAAATGCGGGCTCTGCGATTTTAAGATCATTCGCCCAGTAGTACATGAAAAAAACAAAAAGAACATGGATGATACTCCCTCACCAGCAAAAGAGTCCATGGCCACCCCTCTTCATTCAGATGGTGAAGATCTACATTTTAAGTATAGGGTCTCCTATAGCCGATGTGGAAAAATTTGCTACCTTGGCCATCTTGAAATACTGCAGGTAATATTCAGGACCTTGCGCAGGGCCAAAATAACGACTAATTTTTCCAAAGGATTTAATCCCTCACCAAAAATATCTTTTGGCCCTGCTCTTCCAGTGGGAGTCGAAAGCTTGGCTGAATATTTTATCATGGACCTTCCCACTCCATTGAAAA
>JAAEKY010000367.1 GCA_024227235.1 Desulfobacteraceae bacterium
CCATATGATTTCTGGTGGTTTGCAACATCTTTTAATACAAATACATAGATTGATTTTCTGCTATAAACCCCTAAATGTTTATATTTTATTAACACGGACGATTTCTTACAACAGTAGCAAAGCTGTATGAAATTATATGTACAAATTACGTGTAAAAACTGCAGAGTCTTAATAAGAAAGAGAACAAAATAGAGAAAAATCTCTTCACGAAACCATTAGATATATAAAAACAAGAATGACATCATTCATAAAAGCATACCTCAAGAAATGAGATGATCGGATGAATTAACAATGGCAAAATCGTCTAGTTTAAAATAGACATATTCATTTCTTGATGTTTCTTTATGTTCTTGATTACAGGGTTGCTTCGCTTTTCACAAGGAACTTTACCTTACTGCTAAAGGTATTATCCCTGAAAGTTTGAACTCGACAGGTCAATTCTAACATGCCTAAATTAACGAAAGGAGCTAACTGTTTTGTACGTACGGACTTACGGACGGACGTGCGAACAGATCATCGTACCAACCAAATTATTGGTAAAGAGAATCTTCACTAAAAATTTCAGCCATGTTTTTTTTTTGGAAAAAGTTAAGATTTTCACCTGACGGATGGATTGATATTCAAAATTTTAGAGTAGTATTGCTATTAAAAAGTATTTCGGATCTAGTTGGATAAACTCAGGAGCCAGGTTTCTTCGTCTTTTCACAGTAGCTTTTGTTACGTCATTTTGGGTGAGGTTAGGTAAGTTACGAGATAATAATTACGCCACAGGGTTATAGCTCCCAAAGGGGTTTGAAGGCTAGATCTAGTATTTCTTCTATTGGATTTAATCGTTCTCTAACTGATGGTAAACAATAAAAAGTATATTTTATTGTTGTGCCCGCTAAATAATGCAAATGATATCAAATTGAGTTGATTTCTTTGCTCTGCATTGCAGATATACTCAGAAATTTTGTTGTCAGGAATATAGTTAATGGACAAGGGACTCGCTGGAAAGTGGCATGTGTGACGTCATAAAGATACGCCTAAAAAGGAGAGATGCAACTAGAAGTGGGAAAGGAAACCACCGCTAAATATTAAAACAGCTGAAGAGCGGCTAATTTTAAAGCTAAAAATACCAAATTTTAGGTGGAGCCTATATTTTATTTTTTATTTTACTTCTCGTTGAATCCTTTCTTTTTAGACGTGTTTTTATGACGTCACACATGCCACTTTTCAGCGCTTCTGGACAAGGACAAGAACCTGCGACTGAAGCATACCACGCATCTGCTCGTCGTCGGGTAGGTAATGGTTCTGTTTGATTATAGGACGTTAAAAGCTACACTACTGCTACTTTGCACGATGTGTGATATTTATAGCATTAGCAGGGGGTATGCCCTGGCCCATAACAAGCACAATTCATTATACAGTGCACAGTTAGGACTTCCATAAAAAATCGATAAATTAATGGGTTTGTTGTCTGCAATGTTTGGTATCTAGAGTCGTTGGAATTGCTAAACGGCCTGGCTTTTGAGGTGAAAATCAAACAGCACTTTCCATAACAAATCTAACCTGTCAAAAATACTTGATTTTTTAGGCATACAAGTCAAGAATTAAAATTTCAAATTGTTTGCTTATGGTTCTATCGTTTTGTTCTTGGAAATATTGGAACTTCTTATCTTATGAATCTGGGGTTGAAACATGATAAGTATTATGTAAGAACTGAGAGGATAGCACAAATTAATGTATTTTAGTACTTACTTCTTCATTAACCTTTAACCTTTTTTAAAAAGAATATACACAAAAATAATAAAAAAATCATTTAATCAATTATGAAAAATCAGTCTCTTTTTTATAAAATGTTTTTTTTATATTACTTTCAAAAACATACAATGTATATACTTTTTACTCCTCTAAAGTAAAAACTACCGAGTTCTTTTTTCACTCTGCATTCCATATACATGAAAATGGGAGGGTTACCATCACATCTAAAAGGTGCACATCTAGTCTTACACTACTACATTTGCAGTGCGACCACCTCTACACACCTGTTACACAGGGTGAGCACCTTTACCGGAGCCTCACGTTACCGGAGCTTCACGTTACAGGAGCATCAAGAGGCATGTTTTGACAGCTCTCATTTTCTTATTTATACTGTACTATTGCTTCCAGTCTGTCGTGATTCATTGTGTAATACAATAAAAACGACACCAAGACTACTTATACAAAGCAAAGCAGCCTGATAGATGCTAAACTTACTGGAAAAGTAATTGCCAATGCTCCTGTAAAGTCATTACAACGTTACCGGAGCCACTAATCCAAGTTACCGGAGCATTCCATATTATCAAAAGTGGTCTTTATGATGAATTCCAGCATGCTGATGTGTTGTAACCAAGATCTAAATCATAAACACTTTATGTCTAGTACATTTATTAGAAAACTCTGAAGATTGGCAGCATGCTATATGGAAAACAACACTCATAAAAATATTCTGTTTTGGAGTCTGCCATCTTGATTCTCCGGTAACGTGAGGTTCCGGTAAAGGTGCTTACCCTGTGTAGATAAGTGTGGTTTATAAC
>JAAEKY010000368.1 GCA_024227235.1 Desulfobacteraceae bacterium
TATAATGAGCAATCCATGCTGCTTTTTGAGCATCAATATTTTTTTTTCTATCAATGCCATTTGTAATATTTTCAAGCACAAGACATGCTGCTACGATGGCAACAGAAGCCGCAGAAGAGCCTCCAAGTGCGCTCCTTGGTGGTGAAAAGGATTCAATGTGAATATGAATACCATCAAAGTTAAAATAATCAGCTATGGCAAACATAAGCCCCATGGGATGATCAAAAGGAGCTTCATGAGCTTTAAACTGAGCACTGTCAAACCCTTTTGATGAAATCTTAACATACCCTTTCTCAAATGCAGACAAAGTTACATGGGTACGCATATCAATCGCAATATTAAAACTGGATGGGGACAAGTGATTTAAAGGAATATAAAAAGTGCTGATATCAAGTGTCCCACCCAGGTCAACACGGCAAGGTACGGACACTTTTATTTCATCTGTAAACAACAAATTTGTTACGTTCATCCTTCCCTCATAATTTGTTTTAAAAATGTAAGGCTTTTAAAATCGCGTCCCATATGAAAAGGTATAAATGCATGTAAAAAAGCTTCCCCTTCCTTTAGTGCAAGTCTTGAAAACTTCATTCTCCCTGCTTTTGCA
>JAAEKY010000369.1 GCA_024227235.1 Desulfobacteraceae bacterium
CCCAGGCCTAAAAAAACGATGGAGGGATAGACACCGGTGGTAACACCGAAATAAAGATAGTGCAGGACGCTGTTGGGTTCATATATTCCCAACCCAAAGCCTTTGAAAAAAGGGATATTTCCTATCAGAACACCAAAACCAATAGGCAGTAGCAGGAGGGGTTCATACTGTTTGGCAATGGCCAGGTAAACAAATAAAGAGCCAATAGCCAGCATAATAAAATTTCGATAATCTGCAAGATAAAATCCTGTATTTGATAAAAACTGGAGAAGCAGTTCCATTCTTCTTTTCCTAATTATTGTGTGTGTTTCACCTGAAAGCTATTCACAACGCCCGGTCTTATTGGGCTGGCGTTCATAACTTTAATGATTGTTTGTCATTGTTTCGGGTATCGTTTGTGAGTCATTATGGTCTAATTGTGAGCGTTTATCTTTTCCAAATAAACAACCCCTCACCTTCGCATACCAGTATTCCGGCATCTCTAAAATGGCTAGCCGTCAAAATAGGATGCGGAAAATTATTCTGCTCAGCGACCTGATAAAGATCCCTTAACTCAAAAGGTTGTTCAAGCTTTTCAATAAGCGCCTGATAGATTTTGGCAGTTTCCAAAATATCGTTTGGTAATATCTTGGGAACAGATATCTCATCTTTGCTCTTGACCTTGCTCTTTGCCTTGCTCTCAATTGGGGGTTCTGTGGTCTGCTCAGCTTTTTTGTCAAATATAGCGACCAGCTTATGCAATTGAGAAATGATAATGGACAGGATGATTAATCCCGACATTACTATCAGCGGTCCGGTAATGGCCATTGCCCAGCCATTATTATCATTTATGGCTTCAAATCCGTACAAAATTGATCCTCCTGTCTCATTTATTGTGATCCTGCGGCTATCGTTCGCCTTTCTGAGGCGATTTTGTCAATTTTTTTCATTATTTTTTCGCCTAGGGCATTATCTCCCTGAATCAGTTCAAAAAAGCCCCTGCTCGATATTTCCAACACCTCTCCATCTTTTTTGGCTGTAACGGTTCCTGTATAGTGGAATGGATGGACGACTGTAGACCAGCCCATAACCTCACCCATCCGCTCTAAAATATTCGGCCGACCTCCTTCGAAAGCGACCTCATAAGTTCCGGAGAGAATAATGAAGAAAGTGAGCGCCGGAGTACCTTGTTTAATTATAACCTCGCCGGCCTCGACAGCTCTGGATTTAAGCGCTGCTGCAAACGTTTCCAACTCATGTTGTTTAAAATCCGCAAAAAAATCGAGAGGTTTGAGAATATGGGCATCAATACTCATAACTGGCTCCTTTGCTTGCGAGGATATCTCCAGGATAGATTTCCTGTTTCACCATCGGCAATCCCGCCAAAGACGGAAGATTTATTTAAAATTTCCTTGATAATACTCATCTGTTCCCGTTATTTTTTAGCCCCATTTATCATAAAAGGACTCATTCAATCATATTTTGTGAGTCCTGTCGATAAAAAAATGCTATCTTATTGTTATATGTTTAAATTCCACAAAACAAACATTGTTTATAAAAAGCTATTTTAAAAATTAAATTTGAGTCTAACAATAGAATTTTGGCCAAAGGAGATTTTCAAGATAGCTTTATATCATTATTGTTGACTATAATTATTCAAATATCGTATTATCTCAAGATTCTATCAATATTGAACCAAGGAGCGAAAGATGAAAAAAAGATTTTTAATTATACCATTATTTATGATTTTCTTATTTAGCCTGTTATTTATTTCATGTGGGCAACAAGATCAAAATCAAGTTGATACATCAACATTAGAACAGCAAATCACCCAATTATCAAAAAGAATCGATGACTTATCAAAAAAGGTGGAGGCTCTTTCAAAAGAGGAATCCATTGTTCAGACAAAAGCACCTGCAAAAAAGTTAAAGGCTGGATTTATTTATGTCGGCCCTGTAGGAGATTATGGATGGTCACATGCACATGATCAGGGTAAAAAATATGCTGAAAAAAAATTCCCCTGGCTTGAAACTGTTGTCGTGGAATCTGTGGCACAATCTGACAGTGCAAGGATTATTGACCGACTGGTTCAAGAAGAAAAATGTGATGTCGTTTTTACTACAAGTTTTCCATATATGGAAGATACGATTGCTGCGGGCACCCGATATCCTGATAAACTTTTTATGCATTGTTCCGGATTCAAACGATCTGATAATGTAGGAACATATTTTGGTGACCTTTACCAAATGTACTACCTGAATGGCATTATGGCAGGCGCATTAAGCAAAACCAATAAAATTGGTTATGTTGCTGCATTCCCTATTCCTGAACTGATTCGCCATATAGACGCCTTTGCCCTAGGCATCAAGGTTGCAAACCCAGAAGCCAAACTCCACGTAAAATGGATCTATGCCTGGTATGGACCGGATAAAGCAAGAGAAGCTGCAGAAGCCTTAATTGCTGAAGGGTGTGATGCCCTTGCATTTACAGAAGATACACCCTCGGTAATTGAAGTGGGCCAAAACCATTCTGAAAAAGGCAACCAGATTTATACTTTCAGCCACTATTCACCCATGCAGCCCTATGGTGTTGATTCTGTTGTTTCAGGACAGCTCATGGACTGGGGGGGCATGTATGCTGAAATCCTTGAAGACATTCATAATAAAACATGGACCAATGAGGATGTCTGGTGGCTCGCCAAAGAAAAAGCAGCCATTCTCGGCGGCAATGAAACAGATAGTATTAATCCAAAGTTTGTTCCTGCCTTAAAAGAAGCCAGGATTGATACTGAAGAATTTGGTAACATATCTGCTTATGAACTTGTTATAAAAAGATATGACCAGATGAAACAAGGCGTTGATGTCTTTGATCCGTTTACCGGCCCGATCACTGACAACCAGGGGAACTTGAAAATTAATGCTGGAGAAAAAGCGTCTAAAGAAGACCTTCTTAGTATTATGTATTATGTGGATAATGTTGTAGGAGATATCCCTAAATAGTGTTTGAACGAAAACTTACCCAAACACGGGTTCTTAATAGATATTAATAGGCAATAGCAACAAATAAAAAGCCGGGATGATATATACCATTCCGGCTTTTCAAAAGAATACTATGAAAAAAATACAGCGCCTTGAAATGAAAGATATTTCAAAATCATTTCATGGTATCCCTGCCAACCAGGATATTAATCTTTTAATTGAATCTGGTGAAATTTTAGGCCTTTTGGGGGAAAATGGGGCGGGAAAGACCACTTTGATGAACATTTTATATGGTCTTTATCAGCCGGATGCAGGTTCCATCAAAATCAACGATAAAATCGTTCGGATAAACAACCCTGTCGAATCCATTCACCAGGGTATTGGTATGGTTCATCAGCACTTTATGCTCGTACAAAATCATTCAGTCATCGAAAACATCGCATTAGGCTATAAAGACACACCTTTTTTGTTTCCCAAGGCAAAAATCAAAAAAAAGGTTGAGGACTTTTCTAAACGTTTTGATTTTAAGATCGATATTTCAAAAAAAATTTGGCAACTTTCAGCGGGAGAACAACAACGCGTTGAAATTATTAAAGCACTTTTAAATGGCGCAGATATCCTTATTCTTGATGAACCCACCTCAGTTCTAACCCCCCAGGAAATAAAAGAGCTGATCTCTAT
Source organism: Desulfobacteraceae bacterium (assembly GCA_024227235.1). GTDB lineage: Bacteria > Desulfobacterota > Desulfobacteria > Desulfobacterales > Desulfobacteraceae > Desulfobacula. Next base: position 3,639 of record JAAEKY010000369.1, read on the forward strand.
TTTAAGAGAAATGAAAGCACAAGGCCACATGATCATTTTTATCTCTCATAAATTAAATGAGATAATAGAAATTTGTGACAGGGTACTGGTGCTTCAAAAAGGAAAAATTGTGGGCGGCGGTGACACAAAAGACACAGATAAGAAATCCCTTGCTCGAATGATGGTCGGTCGAGATGTTGTTTTTAACATTGACAAAAAAACCATAAAAAAAGGGGAAAAAGTTCTATGCGTTGAAAATATAAATGTTATGGGTGATAAAGGCCTCCCCTGTGTTAAAAATATTTCGTTTAAGCTATTTAAAAATGAAATCTTTGGTATTGCAGGCGTTTCCGGTAATGGTCAAAGAGAGCTGGCTGAAGCGATCACCGGTATTCGGCCAACCGAATCTGGGAAAGTGTTGATCAATGGCAATGATATCACCAATAAATCACCACGGATGATTTATGATAACGGCGTTTCACATGTACCCGAAGAACGCATACGGTTCGGTATCGCCCCCGGTCTTTTTTTATATGACAATGCCGTTTTAAAACAGCACCACTTAAAAAAATTTTCCAGGAATTATTTTCTTAAATACAGCCGCATCAAAAACCATACAACCCATATTATTAATGAATTTAAAATCTCCACCCACTCCATTAATAATCAGACCAGGAACCTGTCCGGTGGGAATATTCAAAAGCTTATCCTTGGAAGAGAGGTCAGTGAAACGCCACAGCTTCTCATTGCATCCCACCCTACATATGGACTTGATGTAGGGGCAACAGAATTCTTAAGAAACTATCTACTAGAACTCAGGAAAGAAGGCAGTTGTGTCCTCTTATTTTCTGAGGATATAGAAGAAATATTTGAACTTTGTGACCGGATTGCTGTTATCTTTGATGGGCAGTTTATGGCTGTTCTGGACTCAGATGATGAGCAACTGTGTGATATAGGCCTGATGATGGCGGGCTCAAAAAAAATCCAGGTAAATGAAAAAAAGTATGATTAAATTTAAAATAACTGACCGATATAATATTACAGCTTTCAGATCTTTTATGACCA